>JASHOU010000033.1 GCA_030038475.1 Terriglobales bacterium
AGAGAAATTTGCCAATCTCCTGGTAAAGCCGATCAACGTAGGAGACCAGCGTGAGCAGGCCGAAGAGAAGCGCGAGAACGATGCCGACGGCGATCATGATTCGCGCTTCCTCTTCATCTTTGTGCGGGACCCGATCCCGGTCATCGAAACGACGGGCAGCCGGGGGCGGCTGTCACTACGCGGGCCGGTTCTTTCAATCAGGCCGAGCGGCAGATGGAGTTTTGCGCGCAATTGTTTTTCGCGCCGCGTCATCGCTCCATTGTCGCACTCGTGGTCGTAGCCGCGCAGATGCAGAATGCCGTGCAAGGCGAGAATTTTGACTTCTTCTGCCGGCGTGTGGCCGAGCGCCCGGGCGTTGTGGGCAGCGATCTCTGCCGAAATGGCAATCTCGCCGGCAAACTGTTTTTGCGAGCCCGGCTCGGCGGGAAAGGAAAGCACGTCGGTCGGTTTGTCTTTCCCGCGAAAACGCCGGTTCAGAGATTTCATCTCCGCGCTCGAAGTGACGAGCACGTTGACCGCGCCCTTCAATGCCGCGGCCCGCCGCGCGCACGCCAGGAAACGGTCGAGGGCCAACTCCGTGAGATCGGGGACGCGCTTTTGAAGGATGACCAAGCCCCACCATCACCTTTCATGTTGGAGCGATGCGAAAGATCCGATTTCCGTGTCAACGTCTGCGCCGAAGCCTTCTTGTAAGCGCTGCCTAATTCTGCAGGTGCGGTTTTTCCGCCGCTTCTGTCTGCGGCGCTGGGAGCGGCGCAGTTCGCGAAGCCGCATCGCTCCCGTTAGCCGGTGTCGCACCGGACGTCATTCCCAACGGCGCGCCTGGTTTCGGTTCCAGCAGCGACAACTGTTGTTCGGCCAGACGCACCTTGTGCTCGTCGTAAGCGCGGATGATCCTCTGCACGAGATGATGCCGCACCACGTCGCTTTCATCGAAGTGGACAAAAGTCAGTCCGTTGACGCCTTTCAGAATCTCGGTCGCTTCGATCAATCCGCTGCGGCGCGCCGTGGGCAAGTCGATCTGCGTGATGTCGCCGGTGATCACAGCCTTCGAGTTGAATCCCAGGCGGGTGACGAACATCTTCATCTGCTCCGAGGTTGTGTTCTGCGCCTCATCGAGGATGACGAAAGAGTCGTTCAGCGTGCGCCCACGCATAAAGGCGATGGGAGCGATCTCGATGATATTTTTTTCGAGGTAGCGCTCGACGCGCTCGGGATCGAGCATGTCGAACAGTGCGTCATACAACGGGCGTAGATAAGGATCGATCTTCTCCTGCAAAGTGCCGGGCAGAAAACCCAGGCGCTCACCCGCTTCGACCGCGGGCCGCGCGAGGATGATTCGATTGACCTGCTTATTCAGCAGTGCCGAAATCGCCATGGCTACGGCGAGGTAGGTCTTGCCGGTGCCAGCCGGGCCGATGCCAAAAACCATGTCATGCTGTTCGATGGCTTCGAGATAGCGCCGCTGATTGGGACTCTTCGGCTGCACCGTGCGCCGTCCGAAGGAGCGCTGCCGTCCGGCTTCCGCCAGACCGCGCAGAGTCGCGTTCGGATCCGCGACCAGCACGCGCAACATGCTGCCTAAATCGCCGTTCACGAACTGGTAGCCGGTGCGGCGCAGGTGCTCGTAATCGGCAAACAACTGTTCGGCGCGAGCCACGTCACGCGGCGCGCCTTCCAGTTCAATGTGGTCCGAGCGCAGGTCGATGTTGATGTTCAGGCCGTCTTCGAGCACGTGCAGATTTTCGTCGCGCGTGCCAAACAGGGTTTCGATGTTAGGACTGAGTTCGATACTTTTTTTCATTCAGGATGGTGGCGCCGCCTCCAGCAGCAGGGACCGGGCTCACTGGTCATAGCAACGATGAGATGTGGATCGCGGGGAAGTGGTTGATATCCGGGCCGGGACGAAGTTGTGCCGCTGTTTTTTGCACGAAAATAGCTGTAGGGCACGGTCGAACCGACGGGATTTCGCACCCCGGTTACGGGGCGGTTACCAACCATTTGAATCCAGCGTAGCGCGGTCGAGCCGGGGAGTCAATGGGAAGAGCTTGCTGCCGAAATCGCCTTTAGCCGGTCCATGCGATCTTGACCTGATTGGTGGTTGCGCTTTCAGCGAGTGAATTCATTTTCGTCTGAATTCATCTGGTTTGACCGGTCGGGACTGGCTCCCGTAAAATATAGTTTCGGTCCCACCCGAACATCTTCCTGGCGATTCCAGGACAACGAAGGTAATCAGACCGCATGGCAAATCATTTTTCGGCGCTGAAACGCGCCCGTCAGACCACGAAACGAACCGCCCGCAACCGGGCCAACACCTCGCAGCTGCGCACCGCTCTGCGCGCCATGCGCGAGAGCCTGGAAAAAGGCGACAAAGCCGCCGCCGGCACCACCTACCGCGCGACCACATCGGCGCTCGACAAGGCAATCCAGAAGGGCGTTCTGCACGCCAACACGGCGGCGCGTTACAAATCGCGTTTGTCGGCGCGGCTGAACGCACTGAAGTAGGTGCCTCCGAGGGTAACCAGCAGACCCCAAATTGTTCTTGACCTGCCCTAGCGGTTTGTTATACTTAACGCCGTTCCGAGGACACAAAGGCAGCGTTCTGCGGTGTCCCCTACGAACCTCCGCCTGCGGTGTGGAACTCCTTACGAATTGAGCAACTTTCGGGTAGGGCGGGGCATCTATTTGAGTAATTCTGGCAAATCCCTTTGATTGTGATTCCTTGGAATCTGGCCCGAATTGCAGATTGGCAGACCTTGCCCGACTTTTCCTGCGGGCGGACGATGGGATCGTAGCCTCAATTTAATTCTTATCTGAAGGAGAACGACCGAACATGCGCTCTGATCGCGTTTTTGACGCTCTACAGACTTTGCGGAACCGTTATATGCTTTGCCAGCTTGCTTCCAAGGCAACGCGCAAGTTTCATAAGCCGAACACCCGCATTCAGGAAACTATGAACGATGTCTTTGACAAGATCGCCGTTGCGGAACGTCATGACATCCTAAGCGAACCCGAGAACTTTGCCGAAGCACAACGGCGAGCTGCTTAAGCGGCTCCGCCGTGTGCCCGCACGGCGGCAAAGCAAACCATCCCCCGACGGGGGCACGAGAAATCCCTCCCGAAGAAAATAATCCACGCAGGTAACTATGACCATTGCTGAATTGAAAGAAAAAAACATTACCGAGCTGACCAAGATCGCCCGATCCTTGGAACTGCCGGGCGCCAGCGGACTCCGCAAACAGGATCTCATCTTCAAAATCCTGCAGGCGCAAAGTGAAAAAGAAGGACACATCTTCGCCGAAGGTGTGCTGGAGATCCTCCCTGACGGCTACGGCTTTCTGCGCTCGCCCGACTACAACTATCTGCCGGGGCCGGACGACATTTATGTGTCGCCGTCGCAGATTCGCAAGTTCGACCTGAAGACCGGCGATACCATCAGCGGGCAAGTGCGTCCGCCGCACGAGGGCGAAAAGTATTTTGCGCTGGTCAAGATCGAGGCGGTCAATTTCGAGTCGCCCGACGAGGCGCGCAACAAGATTCTGTTCGACAACCTGACGCCGTTGTATCCACAGGAGCGGATCAAGCTCGAAACCGTGCGCGAAAACATCAGCGCGCGCGTGATGGATCTGCTCACCCCGCTCGGCAAAGGCCAGCGCGGGCTGATCGTCTCTCCGCCGCGCGCCGGCAAGACCATGCTGCTGCAGAACGTCGCAAACTCGATTACTGCGAACCATCCCGAAGTCGTGCTTATGGTGCTGCTCATCGACGAGCGCCCGGAAGAAGTTACCGACATGCAGCGCTCGGTGAAGGGCGAAGTCATCTCCTCGACCTTCGACGAGCCCGCCGCCCGCCACGTGCAGGTTGCGGAAATGGTGATCGAAAAGGCGAAGAGGTTGGTCGAACACAAACGGGATGTTGTTATCCTGCTCGATTCCATCACGCGCTTGGCGCGAGCTTATAACACCATAGTTCCGCCTTCGGGCAAAGTGCTCTCCGGCGGCGTCGATTCGAACGCCTTGCAGCGTCCCAAGCGGTTTTTCGGATCCGCGCGCAACATTGAAGAGGGCGGCTCTTTGACGATTATCGCCACGGCTTTGATCGACACCGGTTCCCGCATGGACGATGTGATCTTCGAAGAATTCAAAGGCACCGGCAATTCGGAAATTATTCTCGATCGCAAGCTGGTGGATAAGCGAACCTTCCCGGCCATCGACATCCAGCGCTCAGGCACGCGAAAAGAAGAGCTGCTGATTCCCAAGGAAGATTTGCAGCGCATCTGGGTGCTGCGAAAAGTGCTGAACCCGTTGTCGCCGGTCGAAGCCATGGAGTTGCTGATCGAGCGCCTGGCCAAAGCAGCAAGCAACAGCGAGTTCCTGGCCAAGATGAGCCAACTGTAAGATTGGACGGTTTTGTGGTAGCGGCTCTCTGCTTTGCCACAATCGGATGAGGACGCCGTGAACCCCTTGATCGAGGAAAAGCGTCAAGAACTGGAGCGCGTGTGCCGTCGCCATCGCGTGCATCGCATTGAGCTGTTCGGATCGGCTGCCCGCCCGGACTTCGACCCCGCACACAGCGATCTGGACTTCATCGTAAGTTTCCAGGAGTTGGCTCTCGACCAATACGCGGACGCCTACTTCGGACTGCTGGAAGATCTGCAAGCGCTCTTTCAGCGTCCGGTCGATCTGGTAGTCGCCTCGGCCATTCAAAACCCCTATTTCCGCGAGGCTGTCGATTCCAGCAAGACGCTCGTCTATGCGGATTGAATCGAAGAAATATCTTTACGACATCGTGCAGGCCGCCAAACAGGCCCTTGAATTTATCGCAGGAAAGACCTTCGCCGACTACAGCGTCAACATCATGTTGCGCTCCGCGGTCGAGAGGCAGTTGGAAATCGTCGGCGAAGCGCTTGCCCAACTGGCTAGGACCGATCCAGCAACGGCCTCGCAGATCGGCGAATATCAGCGGATCATCGCCTTCCGCAACATTCTCATCCACGGCTATGCCGAAATCGATCATCGTATTGTTTGGAGCGTGTTGGAAATCAAGCTGCCAGTAGTCCTCCGCCAGGCCAACAGCCTGCTCGGCGGGGACAATCTTTAGGATTTGCGTGTTGCACAGCGCTGAACCCGTTGTCGCCAGTCGAAGCCATGGAGTTGCTGATCGATGCGCTTGGCCAAAACAGCAAGCAACAGCGAGTTCCTGGCCAAGATGAGCCAGCTGTAAGATTGTAAGATTGTGTGGTGGCGGGCGTCTCGCCCGCCCAGGTCGCGTAAGAATAACCCCGCCCGTTTCGCACGTGCGCTCGTAGAATCGCGCAGGCACCACATTCGAGGAGTGGGTGAAAATCAACTTCGAGGTTTTAGGATCACAAATCCAGTCCAGTCTCTCAACGAACGCCGCCCTTGCCTCTCGCAGTACAATATCCCCATGAGGAACTACACGCTGCCGATTATCATCGAACGCGATGCAGAGGGCTTCTATGTCTCCTGCCCGCCCCTCCAGGGCTGCTACAGCCGGGGAGACACCTACGATGAGGCTTTGAACAACATCAAGGATGCAATTCGGCTACACCTCGAAGACCGGCAAACTGACCGCGATGAACTCGTCGAACCAAAATCCTTCAGCCTTTCCACCGTCGAAGTCTCCATCTGATGCCGAGGCTGCCGCGAGTCACCCAGCCAAGCCAAGGCACTCCTCGGGGACGGTCCCTTCAAGAGCACCGGCACATGTTACTTTCGTCTTCCCTACGTCCTTTCGCCCGTCTTTCGTGCAAAGAAACCGTGCTAAATACTGCTTGAACCGCCTCGAAATGCCGACGGTTGATGCAGGAGCACGGCTATGCCGAAACATATTGTTGTCCTGATTCTTTTGCTGGCGCTGTTCGCCGTACCAGCAAATTCGCAGTCCCAAACAATTCCTGCCGATCTGCAACTGCAAAAAGCCGCACAACGCGAAGCGGCGACTAACGTTTTGCCGAGCAATCCACAGCAGCAAATGGAAAAAGATCAGATCGCGCGCGCCATGGTGCAGCAACGGGTTCAGCTTCGGCTGGACACCGAAAAATTAGTGAACCTGACGGCGGAGCTCAAGCAGCAGGTCGACAAAACCGGCGCTGATATCCTCTCCATGGATGTGATCAAGAAGGCGCAGGAAATCCAAAAGCTGGCCAAGAGCGTTCAAGACAAGATGAAAAACGCCTACTAAGAGGATTGCAGGCAATCCTGCTTGCGTGCGAAAGCCGCCTGCGGCCATTCAGCGGCTCGAAGAGAGCCGCATCTCGAGCCTACGCGATCCCATTTACTCCGAACTGATCCTCATTCCGTAGAATGACCGGATCACAAAGAAGACCGAAACCACAAAGAACGCCAGCGCCAAAATGTGCGTCAGCCCGGTGCCCTGGTCGCGGGTCAGCGAGACCGCGAGTTCAACCGCCAGCAATCCAAATAGTGTGGTGAATTTGATGACCGGATTCATCGCCACCGAAGAGGTATCCTTAAAAGGATCGCCGACCGTATCGCCGATGACGGTCGCGTCATGCAGCGGAGTGCCTTTTTGTTTGAGTTTGGTTTCTACGATCTTCTTGGCGTTGTCCCACGCCGCGCCCGCGTTGGCCATGAAGATCGCCTGGTAGAGGCCGAAGATCGCAATCGAGATCAGGTATCCGATAAAGAAAAACGGTTCGACGAAGGCGAACGTCAGCGTTCCAAAGAAGACGGCAAGGAAAATGTTGAACATGCCTTTCTGCGCGTACCTGGTGCAGATTTCAACCACCTTCTTGCTGTCGGCGACCGAGGCTTTCTCTGCGCCTTCGAGTTTGATGTTCGCCTTGATGAATTCGACCGCACGATACGCGCCGGTAGTTACGGCTTGCGTGGATGCGCCGGTGAACCAATAGATAATCGCGCCACCGGTGATCAGTCCCAAAAAGAACGGAGCGTGCAGCAATGAAAGCTTATCCACATTCGTGCTCAGCCCGCTCGTCAGGGCCATGATGATGGAGAAAATCATCGTGGTCGCGCCGACGACGGCCGTCCCAATCAGCACCGGTTTCGCCGTCGCCTTGAAGGTGTTGCCCGCACCGTCGTTTTCTTCCAGCAGGTCCTTCGAGCGCTCGAAATTCACGTCGAGGTTGAAATCTTTCTTGATCTCGCCCACTACGTTCGGCACCTGTTCGATCAGCGAAAGCTCATAAACGGACTGCGCGTTATCGGTGACTGGGCCGTAGGAATCGACCGCAATCGTCACCGGGCCCATGCCGAGAAATCCGAATGCGACCAGCCCGAAGGCAAAGACCGGCGCGGCAATCATGGTGGCCGCGGCCGCCAGCCCCATCTGGCTGAAGAAGTATGCGATCGACATCAATACGACCATCACCAGCCCCAGCCAGTACCCCGAAAAATTTCCGGCGACAAATCCGGAGAGGATTCCGAGCGATGCGCCGCCTTGTTTCGCCGAAGTCACCACTTCATTTACATGGCGTGATTCGACCGAGGTAAAAACTTTGACCAATTCAGGAATCAGCGCGCCCGCCAGAGTTCCGCAGGAGATGATCGTCGCCAGCTTCCACCACTGCGTCATGTCGCCGCCGAGGTTGGGAATGATGACATAGGAAATGAAGTAAGTGGCAACGATTGAAACGATCGATGTAAGCCACACCAGCCAGGTGAGCGGCGTTTCAAAGTTCATTTTGTCGGCATTGCCGAACCGGGTTTTCGCGATCGCGCCGTTGATGAAGTACGCCAGTGCGCTCGATACTAGCATCATGATGCGCATCACGAAAATCCATACCAGCAACTCGACTTGAGTGGAGGGATCTTTTACGCCCAGCAGAATAAAGGTAATCAACGCGACGCCGGTAACGCCGTAAGTCTCAAAACCGTCTGCCGATGGCCCCACCGAGTCACCGGCATTGTCTCCGGTGCAATCGGCAATCACGCCGGGGTTGCGGGCATCGTCTTCCTTGATCTTGAAAACGATCTTCATCAAATCGGAACCGATGTCGGCAATCTTGGTGAAAATGCCGCCGGCAATACGCAGCGCGGCCGCGCCCAGCGACTCGCCAATCGCGAACCCGATGAAGCATGGCCCGGCATAATCACCCGGCACAAACAGCAGGATGAAGAGCATGATGAGCAGTTCGACTGAAATCAACATCATCCCAATCGACATTCCGGCTTCGAGCGGAATCTGATACACGGGATACGGTTTGCCAGGGAGCGATGCAAACGCTGTGCGTGAATTCGCGAACGTGTTGACGCGAATTCCGAACCACGCCACGCCGTAGCTGCCCGCGATTCCCACGAGGCTGAAGGCAAGGATGATCAATACGCGCGGCACCTCGAAATGCCGCAGCACGCCAAAATACAGGACGATAATGGCGGCAATGAAAGCCCACAGCAGCATCAGGAACTTGCCCTGCGTGATCAGGTAGGTTTTGCAGGTCTCGTAAATCAGCTCCGAAATGTCGCGCATGGAGCGGTGCACGGGCAGGTTCTTCAAGCGCATGAAGATGACCATCCCGAATAGCAGCCCGAATACGCAGAAGGCAATGCCAATCAGCAGCAGGTTATGCCCGTTCATCCCGAGGAAGGAAACGGTGGACAAATCGGGCAGCTTCAGCGCGGCCTCGCCGCCGGTTTCTTCGCCGCCAGTTCCCCCCATGGGTTGCGCCAGAGCGCAGCCGGCAGTGAGCAGCAGAGTCGCAAGCAGGGCCGAGGTTTTTGCAAACCAGCTTTTGGCAGGGCAGTGTCGTACAGGCGCAAGATTGACGTTCGACGTGCGCATCAAAATCCTCCTACGGATCCTATTCAGGGGTCGCAAACGTGTGATTGGCTCCGGTACATTGCCGCTCGCACAATAACTGCATCGGCAACGCCGGAGTTTCCTACACGCTCCGAACGCGCTTCCACCGCCAGGCATAACAATAAAGAGGATTGCCGATTTGGCCGCGTCGGAAAACCCGTGTCGTTAGTGTTTAGCCAGAGAATCAGCCGCACACCTCGGCACAAGGCACTTGTTTATAGCAAATTGACAGAAGGCGGGTCAATGATGCGCATCACCGGATCGGAGAGAGACTCTGCCACGAAACCGCACTGAAACCAATCCATCAAGTAAGGACGGCAAGCCGGAGGGACGTTTCTATGCCTCTAGATAAACATCTCGTCTTGCGGCACGCCCGCGCCGTTTCTGGGTTGCCGCCGTTTCTGCCCGAGTAAGACTTCCACTCCGGTGCTGATCGCGGCCACGAGCCCATTGACCTTCTGCAACGGCGAAACCACCGTCTTGTGCACGATCTCCGTCGTATCTTCGACTTTGTCCATCGTGCGATTCAGCAGTTCATCGGCGCGGATGATCTGCAGCCGCGCGCGATCGACCGCGTCGGTTACGGTGGCGTCGATCCGGGCAAGCTGATTGCGCACCAGGGTGCTCGACTCTGAAACATTCTCGGCCAGCGCTTCGAGCTTTGGCCGCATTTCCACCAACATGCTGAGCACGCTCTCCGCCGCCGGCAGCGCCTTGGTCTGCACTTCGCCGGCTAGCGCTTCCATTCTGGCCGCGCTCTTGCGCACCGCGAAAAAAAGCGCGATCAGAATTCCCGCCTGCACCAGAATCGCGATCGTACTCAGCGCGACGAAAATTAATAGGAGATTGTCATTCATACGCAGCTCCTGCCGCCATTGCCGTTCTGGCCGAGAAAGTTGGACGTCCAGATTTTGTATCGTCGAACCGGCTTAGCGATACCGCAGACCCCAAAGCCAAGCCGCCCCCTTCAGAGGCCGCCGGTCGAGCTCACATCCGGGAAGTCACATCCCGCTAAATATTCTTCGCTGGTTCGGAGCCTGTCGCCGTTGTCTCGTTGTACGCCTGGCGTCCCGCCTCATAAGCCGAGCGGAAGCGCTCCTTCTGCTGGTTGAGCACATCGGCTCCGCGATCCACCCAATCGCCCGCCTGCTCGCGAGCCCGGCGCGCCTGCTGTCGCACGCGCTCGCTGCCTTCCTGAGCCTTGGAACGGATCACCTCGCGCACTTCATCGCCTGAGCGCGGCGCATATAGCACACCCACTACTGCACCAACACCGAGTCCCGCCAGGAACCACAAGAAGCCGTTGCCGTCACTATCCGCCATGACTACCTCCTCAATTCTCGCTACGTCTTCGCCCTACCCCGGATGGTAGCACCGCAATATATGAAACACAATTCATCGACCCGTGGGCGTGGACGAACCTTCGTCCGTCCGCGTGTGTGCGGCCACTGCGCAAACTTCGCCTTCGCTTAGAGAATGTTCTTCTCCGTCGGGTTGCTGCAGCCATCGCTGAACTAAGAAAGAAGCTCTTGTCCCGACGCGCCAAAAGGCGGACAATGAGGCATCTTCAGCAGACCAGTCTTCAATCGGTCATTCTGGATGGAGGTCTTTTTGTCCGACCGCAAGTATCGCCAGCACGGCTATCAGGATTCCGGCGTCGGCGCAAAAAAGGAGTTCGAAAAACCCTCGGCTTCCAGGAAAGAAAATACCTTCGGCCCGCGCCCCCTCAAGATGCCCGGAACGCGCACCGTTTCGCGCTGCGCCGAATGCGGCGCGCTGTTGCAGAATCTCGCCGATCCCTCCGGCCAATGCCCCAAGTGCGGCTTCGCACTCCATTCCTGCAAACAGTGCGAACACTTCGACCCCTCCAGCCGCTTCGAATGCACCCAGCCGATTCCCGCTCGCATCTCTCCCAAAGATAAAGCCAACAACTGCCAGTTTTATTCCATGCGTGTCATGCTCGAAAAAGAAACATCCAGCAAAGGCAGCGCCCGCCCCGATGACGCCCGCGCCGCCTTCGACAGTCTGTTCAAAGATTGAACGGTTCAGCTCTCAACTCTCGCCAATCACCCAAATTCTGGTACTGTCTTAAACACTCTGGCATGACTTTGTAGTCTGGCTCTCGGCTTGCGCGATTTACGCCCACCCCGAGGTACTGGGATCAAAGTGTGTTGCTGCTCGGAGTTGCGATCCTCTCTGCTTCCGATCCGGGCCATTGTTCACCCTCTTCGTCTTTCTCTCTGAAGATCGCGGCAGCCTTCGCCAAATCTTTGCTTCTACGCTCGGCATCCTCCGCTAGGACGATCCAAGGTGATTTTTCCACAATGTTAGACGCTATGTCTAACACTTTTCTCTGGACAATAGTCTTAGACAATAGTAGCCTCCATTACATGCTTGAAAACATTGATATTAATGGCGTGGCGAAGAGGCTCAACAAAGAATTTGAGGAATTGATAGACGAGCGAAGCAAGATTCGGGCCGAGATGACTAGCCTGACCGTCCGAGCGGATGAAATTGACCGCAAACTGAGCGGCATTCAGAAAACTCTTCAAGGACTCTCTCTTTACGCGAATGCTCAGGAAACGCCCGCAGAGTTGATAAAGAAGTCCCCTGTGGACCTTGACGGGATACTCGGAGGAATGAATGTGCGAATGAAGGCATTTCTCCCTACCGTCGATGTGCGGAAAACATTGACTGAATGCTGCCGAGATATTCTCCGGCAAAAGGGAGATTGGATGACTGCGGTGCAAGTACGCGATGCGCTTTTTGCCGCAGGCTTTGATTTTTCCAGCTACACATCGAATCCGCTTTCCTCCATACACACGACTCTCAAACGCATGGTTCCAAATGAGCTTGAAACGGAGACCAGAGCCGAGGGACAAGTCTACCGGTCGAAAGTAGTCGAGGTTGTAGTCAGCTAAGAGCCTTGCAGAGGAGGAAAGACCAGCCTTAGACTTCACTCCCTTCCGAACCCTTTTATGGTGGATAAAATATTCAACGCTGCACTTCTCATCTTGGTAATCGCCTTCGCTCAAGCCATCCTCTTCAAAGGGCCGGTTCTCATAACGCTCCCCGGTCTGATAGTGGGCGTCCTCATTCTGGTCGTCCTTCGCTACACGCTCGCCCGTCTTCTAAAAAAGAAGTCTGACGTATAATTCGCGGCGTTATGGATACCGATACTAAAGCTGTTCTTTTGCTGATTCTTGAAACGTTGAAAGATCAGGCTCTATATCTCCAGCGTCAGAGAAAGTGGCTGGCCGCTGTGGCTGATACGGTGAAGAAACATCCCGATCTCGAAGCCACCCTAAAATCACACCCATATTTCGATCAAGGTCCTCGCCCAGACGAACAAATAATGCGTGATGAGATTCAGCGCATTGACGCGCTAATTCGGAAATTGATGGACTAGACTTTCCGACTGATCGGTCAGCAATAGACATTTAGCCCACTACCCACCCCGATTTTTAACCGATTTGTAACACGCCTCTGCTAGCCTCAGGACGAATGTCCAATCAAGCTCTGCCCCGGCCGCGTTTCAACGCTCCCGAACCGGAGCATGGGCCATCCGAGCGAGGATCAAAGGTCGCCCCGAAAGTCGAACCGAGAACGGCGCCGTTGCTGCAAGGAAAAGTCAGCGAAATCCCCGATGCCTTTTTTGCCGCGGCCATGCGTCTTTGCGGCTTTGCCGTCGTCGCCCTGCTCGGCTTGATCGTTTACCAACTGGTTATCGGATCGCATCTCTCCTGGCACGCCTTTGGCTGGAAGTTCTTCGGTCAATCCGACTGGAATCCGGTCGAAGATCAATATGGCGCGCTGCCGTTCATCTACGGCACGATCATCTCTTCGATCCTGGCGCTGATTATCGCGGTTCCGTTGTCGCTCGGCGTGGCGGTATTTATCACCGAAATGTGCCCGGTCACGCTGCGCGGAATTCTCTCGTTCCTCACTGAACTTCTGGCCGCCATCCCGAGCGTCGTCTACGGACTTTGGGCGATCTTTATTCTTGTGCCGGTGCTGCGCCAGTATGTGCAACCGTTTCTTGCCACCACGCTCGGCTGGACCACGCTTTTCAGCGGACCGCCTTACGGCATCGGTATGTTGGCTGCCGGCGTGATTCTCGCGATCATGATCATCCCCATCATTTCGTCGATCACGCGTGAGGTGCTTACGGTGGTTCCTCAGCACCAGCGCGAAGGCGTTCTCGCGCTCGGAGCCACGCGCTGGGAGATGATTCGCCTGGGCGTTCTGCGCAACGCCCGCGCGGGCATCGTCGGCGCCATTATTTTGGGCCTGGGCCGCGCTCTCGGCGAAACCATGGCCGTCACCATGGTCATCGGCAACCGTCCGGAAATTGCCAAGTCGCTGTTTGCCCCCGGATACACCATGGCCAGCGTTCTCGCCAATGAGTTCACCGAAGCAACCGGCGATTTGTATCTTTCGGCATTGATCGAGATTGGATTGGCATTGTTCCTCGTGACCATTGTGGTCAACGCGCTTGCGCGCCTCATGGTGTGGAGCGTTACCCGAGGTCAACCGGCGCGAAGCCTTGCTTAACCATCGAACGCTTGAGAATCAGAATGCTCAAAATAAAACGCTCGAAATAAATGGCCAATGCGAATTCCAACCCGGCAGCGGCAGGGGTAACGCCGATCGGCTTGCGGCGTCGCATCACCGATCATGTGATGACCGGTCTTGCC
This sequence comes from Terriglobales bacterium, assembly GCA_030038475.1. Taxonomy (GTDB): domain Bacteria; phylum Acidobacteriota; class Terriglobia; order Terriglobales; family Acidobacteriaceae; genus Acidiflorens. The sequence goes on from JASHOU010000033.1 coordinate 13,500, forward strand.
GTGCTCACTGTGATTCTCGTTCTTTTGCCGCTCATCGCCATCTTTGGCTATCTGGTTTACAAGGGAATCGGCTCCATCAATCTTGCCTTTCTTACGCAAACGCCAAAGCCGGTGGGTGAAGCGGGCGGCGGCATGGCCAACGCGATCGTCGGCTCCATGCTGATTCTCGCCATCGCCAGCCTGCTGGGCGTGCCGCTCGGAATCGGCGCAGGAATTTTTCTCTCCGAATACGGCCGCAATCGTTACGGCGATATTGTGCGCTTCGTTTCGGATGTGCTGAACGGAGTGCCATCGATCGTCATTGGCATCGTCGCCTACGGTCTCGTCGTGATGCGCCAAAAGCATTTCTCCGCGCTCGCCGGCGGTGTGGCGCTCGCCATCATGATGGTTCCAACTATCGCCCGCACCACCGAGCAGATGCTGCTGCTGGTGCCGCAGGCGATCCGCGAAGCGGCCTACGGTCTCGGTGTTTCCCGCTGGCGCACCACGCTCTCGATCACCCTGCGCACCGCCACCTCGGGCGTCATCACCGGCGTCATGCTCGCTTTCGCGCGCGTCGCCGGAGAAACCGCACCGCTGCTGTTCACCGCCTTCGGCAACCAATTCTGGAATTTGAAACCCAACCAGCCGACGGCAGCTTTGTCGCTGCAAATCTTCACCTACGCCATTTCTCCATTCGACGAATGGCACCGGCAGGCCTGGGCGGGAGCGCTGGTTTTGATTATCCTTATTGTCGGAGCGGTCGCGGCGGTTCGCATCGCCGTGCGCCACGGAACCCTAGCAGGAGCATAACGAAGTTATGGGCGTCGGAATCAACGTCGAACACCTGAATGCCTTCTACGGCAAAACCCAGGCTTTGTTCGATGTCAACATCGCCGTAGCGGCCAATCATGCGACCGCGCTTATCGGTCCTTCCGGCTGCGGCAAATCCACTTTCATTCGCTGCCTCAACCGCATGCATGAAACCATCCCCGAGGCGCGGGTCGAAGGGGCGGTGCGCATCGGCGACCTGGGCGTTTATAACGGAACCTCAGCCACGCAACTGCGCCGCCGCGTGGGCATGGTGTTTCAAAAGCCGAATCCATTTCCTACCATGTCGATCTACGACAACGTCGCTGCCGGGCTCAAGCTGAATGGTTTTCGCAAGCGCAAGCAACTGGATGAGATTGTCCACAAGTCTCTGCACAGCTCCGCGCTCTGGGATGAAGTCAAAGATCACCTTCACAAAAAATCGGGCGCCAGTCTTTCCGGCGGCCAGCAACAGCGGTTGTGCATCGCGCGCGCTTTGGCTGTGCAGCCGGAGGTTCTGTTGATGGATGAGCCCTGCTCGGCGCTCGATCCCATCTCCACCGGCAAGATCGAAGAATTGATTTTTCAGCTAAAAGAGCAATACACCATCGTGATTGTGACGCATAATATGCAACAGGCGGCGCGGGTGGCCGAGTTTACCGGGTTTTTCCTGCTGGGCAAAATGATCGAGTTCGATAAAACGGAGAAAATATTTACCAATCCCTCCGACAAACGGACGGAAGATTACGTCACCGGCCGATTCGGATAAGACGTGAGTTACAGGGTTTCGACTACGAGGCTCGGATAAATGCGCACGCGTTTTCAACAACAAATGGAGGACCTCCGCGAGAAACTGCTCCGCATGGGCGGTATGGCGGAACTGGCGGTGGATCGCGCCACCCAGGCGTATACGCAACGCGATCTGACTCGGTGTCAACTCGTGCTTGAAAACGAGAGCCTCATCAATGCCGCCGAGCGCGAAATCGACGAACTCGCCTTCGACATCCTGGCCACGCAGCAACCGGCAGCTGTCGATCTGCGCTTCATTCTGGCCGTGACCAAAATCAACGCCGATCTCGAACGCGTGGGCGACCAGGCGGTCAACATCGCCGAGCGCGTGATGGACCTGATTGAGCTGCCGGCGGTCGAATTGCCGGTCGATATCGCGCGCATGGCCACTGCCGTCAGCGCCATGGTGCGACGCGCTCTCGAGTCGTTTGTCGAGGGCAAAGCCGAGCTCGCCCAAGCCGTGCTTGAAATGGACCACGTTGTCGACCGGATGCGCGACGAAGCTTTTATCGTGCTCGTGCGAAAGATGAATGAAGAGCCGCAAGTGACACAACAGGCATTGGATGCGCTTCTGGTCGCACGCAACCTGGAGCGCGTTGCCGACCACGCCACCAATATCTCCGAAGATGTCATCTTCTGGGTGCTCGGAGCCGACGTCCGCCATCACGCCCAGGCCGCCTCTGCCGCTCCACGCCCCGAAACCCGCGAACAATAACGAGAGATAGGCGCGACGGGCATCCTCGCCCGTCCAGCGTTGACCGTAGCTTGCGATACACTATTCTTCGCCCATGAGCCACAAAATCCGCGTTTTTGCTACTTGCGACATCGGACGAGACGCCCTCGACATTCTTCGCCAGAAGGGGTACGGTCTTGAAGTCTATCCGGAGCCCGAAGCTCCGCCCAAAAGCCTGATCGTCGAAAAGGTGAAGTCGGGTATCGACGGCCTGATCACCACCTTGCGCGATCCGATCGACGCCGAGATTTTTGCCGCCGGACAAGGCACTCTGAAAGTCGTCGCGCAGTACGCCGTCGGCTTCGACAACATCAACCGCGCCGACGCCAACAAATATAGAATTCCGTTCACCAACACCCCTGACGTGCTGACGGAGGCGACCGCTGAGTTCGCCTTCTTTTTGATGGGCGCGCTCGCGCGCAAAATCTGGCCTGCCGAACATCTGACGCGCGAGAATCGCTGGGGCTATTGGCATCCGTATCTGCCATTTCTCGGAGACGAAGTCACGGGAAAGACCGTCGCCGTCATCGGCACCGGCCGCATTGGCCTCGCCTTCATCAAGAAATGCGCGGGCTTCGACATGAACATCCTGTGCTTCGATCCCGCCTATCAGAATCACGATTACATTCGCGCCATCCAGGAGGTTAAGGATCTGCGCTTCCAGCGCGGCATCAGCCGCGAGCGAGCCACCATTCGTTACACCTCGCTGAACGAAGCCCTGAGCAACGCGGATTTCGTCAGCATCCACGTTCCGCTCTTGCGCGAGGGCGAGAGCGAAACGCCCACCTATCACCTGATCAACGAGAAAACGTTGCGCACGATGAAGCCGACCGCCATGATCATCAACACCTCGCGGGGCCCGGTTGTCGACGAGGTCGCGTTGGCGCGCGCCTTGCGCGAAAACTGGATCGCCGGCGCAGCTCTCGATGTCTATGCGAAGGAGCCGCTGCCGGCCGACTCTCCGCTGCGCGATCCCTCGATTGCTGACCGCTGCCGGCTGTTACCGCATTTCGCCAGTGCCGCGCGCATCACGCGTCTTTCGTCTGATCCGAACAAAGGCATGGCCGGACGCTGCGTGCAAGGGTTGATCGATGTGCTCGAAGGCAACCACGGCGGCGACGTCACCAAGATGCCGTACGTAGTAAACAAAGAAGCCTTCGCGAAGTAGAAGCCATTCGCAAATATAATTTGCCGAACGACCTAATTAATAAGACCTAGCTTCGTAAAGCCGGGTTTCGTATCAAGGTATCGTTTTAGTAATACCGTAAGTGCCTTGAAATTCCCGCCAATTTTCGGGTTGAGTGCCGGAATGTCGAGTTTTTCGGAAGACTCCCGCACCCTGTCGATCACAGTGTACTTGGGATGCGTTTCTCTATTGTTCGCGCAGATCGCATTCAACTTTGTCGATATCGATATTTGGCACCAGATGAATTTGATCCGGGCAAGCCTGGCCGCGGGGCACTTGCTCACTGCAGATCCGTTCGCCTATACAGCGGCCGTGCATCCGATGATCGATCACGAATGGGGCGCGGGCGTGCTGGCTTTCTTTCTTGGCAAATGGATGGGAGCAGCAGGCATCCTGCTGCTGAAGTTCGCCGCCGGATTTGGCGCGCTTTGCCTTGCGATGCGGCTCGCGCAATGGCGCGGCACAACCGCACCCGTATTGGGATTCCTGGCTCCGCTGAGTATTGTGCTCATGGCGCCGGGCTTTCTGCCCGCGGTGCGCGCGCACGCATATTCGTTTCTGTTCACCGCATGCCTCCTATGGGTTCTTGAGTTGGACCGCCGTGGCGACCATCGCTGGCTCTGGGCGTGGCTTCTCATCTTTCCCTTTTGGGTGAACCTGCACGCAGGGTTTGTCGTCGGTTTGGCATTTGTTCTTCTCTACATGGTAGAGCAAGTGCTCCTCGGGAAGCCGCTGCGTCCCGCAGTCTTGATGTTGTGCGCAATGCTGCTTGAGGTTTTCCTCAATCCTTATGGATCCCGATACTTCTCCTATCTGGCGCGGGCCTTGACCATGGTTCGCGCTCGCATTCCTGAATGGCGGCCGCTGTGGACGCTGGAATGGACCACGACAGCCCTCTTCGTCGTTGCAGTTGGGGTGATCTTATACTCAGTCGCCGCATTGCGAACCTGGAGAACTCCTGGAGTGTTGCTGCTGACTGCCAGCGCAATCGAAGCGATCTTGCATCGCAAGCTGCTACCGTTTTTTGCAATTACCTGGCTCGTCTATGTTCCCGGCTATTTTCAAGAAACGGCTGCCGGCCAGTGGCTGCAACAATTCGCCCAGAGGCGCACTCGGTTTCTTCTGCTCGTGTGGACCGTGGTGATCGCAGTCTGCCTCGCAGCCGCGACACGGCAGCGATTTTGGAAGGCCGAGGTACCGCAGGCAGCCGGTGAAGTATCGTATCCCGTGGGAGCGGTGGATTATCTGGCTGCAGAAAAGTTTCACGGCGACGTCATGGTTCCGTTTCGCAGCGGAGCCTATGTGTCGTGGAAGTTGTATCCAGCTGTAAGGGTCTCCATCGATAGCCGCTATGAAGTGGCATATCAGGACGAATGGGTCGAACGGATGTTTCGCTTTTACGAAGCGGGTGAAGGTTGGCGCGAAACTCTCAACGCTTACCCGACCGATCTGGTTCTTGTGCCAAAAACTGCGCCGGTCCGGCAGCTGCTTCGTGAAGCGGGATGGAAGCCGGTCTACATCGATGCGCAGTTTGAACTTTATGCGCGGCCGGGAGTGCAGCTTCCCGAGGTGGATCAAAGCGCCGAGTCGTTCTCCGGAGTTTTCCCTTGACGTGTGAATTCAGTTCCTTCCACAACTTGTCGGAGTCCGATCTGACCTGCTACGCTCGCAATTCATTCCTCCACTCCTTCATGAATACTGGAAAATGTATTTCTCTCGCCCTGGTCGTTTTTGTGCCGCTTGCCGCAAACCCCCAGGTCAGCGACGCGGCTCGCGCGCTCAAGCTTCTGCCTGCGCCGAAAGAAGTTCGTACAGCCGAAGGACGCTTTGTCATCAAACCCTCAACCACGATCCTCATCGGCGGCGCCGAAGACCGCTTCGCCGCCGAAACGCTGCAACGCGAAGTCGAAGACCGCACCGGAACCAAATTGGCGATCGAGACTATCACGGCCGCGCCGAAAACAACCGGCCACATCTCGCTCGGACGCCTCACTGATCGCGGTCTCCGAGCCTATCTCGAATCGCAGGGCGTGAAGGTCGATGACCTTGGCAGTCCAGAGCTGGCTAAGCAGGGATACATCATCCGGGTGAGCGATTCCGGAGCGGTGGTCGCCGGCCGCAGCGCGCAGGGCTTGTTCTACGGAGTGCAAACGCTGCGCCAGTTGCTCCACGCAGAACACCGCGAAGGGAAAACGGCACTCGTCCCGGCTCTCGTTATTCCCGGGTTGACGATTCGCGACTGGCCGAGCATGGAATGGCGGGGCGTCTCCGACGATATCAGCCGCGGTCCCATCCCCACGCTCGACTATTTGAAGAAACAGATTCGCACGCTGGCGGAGTACAAGATCAATCTCCTCGGGTTCAACATGGAGAACGTCTTCGACTTCCAGAGCCAGTCCCTGGTTTCACCTAAGGACGCCGCGCCGAAAAACGCAGGAGTGAAAGACGCTGTACCGAAAGATGCTGCACCAGAGCGAGCTGCGCTCACGCCTGCCGAGATCAAGGAACTCGTCGATTACGCGAGCAAGTATTTCATCGCCCTTTTGCCCGAGCAGCAGGGCTTCGGGCATCTGCGCCAATTCTTGAAATACGAGATTTATTCGGACTTGGCCGAAACGCCGCACGGGCAAGTGCTCACTCCGACCAATCCCAAAACCTACGATTTTATTCGCCAGGTATACGGCGAAATTGTTCCCTTATTTCCCGGACCGTTCTTTCACATCGGCGCCGACGAAACGTTTGAGCTGGGACTTGGCCAAACCAAAGAGCTTGCCGCGCAGCAGGGACTCGGCCGCGTCTATCTCGAACACCTGCAAAAAGTCTTCGAGATCATGCAGCCGTATCACAAACAGCTGATGTTCTGGGGCGATATCGCGGTCAAATATCCCGAACTGCTGAGCATTCTTCCCAAAGACATGATCGCGATTCCTTGGGATTACGATCCCAAGCCGAGCTACGAGAAGGTTATTACTCCCTACACCAATGCCGGCCTTCGCGTTGTGGTTGCGCCCGGAGCCGGCAACTGGGGCGTCATCTGGCCCGACTTCGACAGTGCGTTAATGAACATCCGCAATTTTGTTCGCGACGGGCAAAAGCATCAGGCGCTCGGAATGCTCAATACCAATTGGAACGACGATGGCGAATCGTTGCTCGATTTCACATGGCCGGCATTGGTCTTTGGAGCGGCTGCAGCGTGGCAGCCGGGTGAATCCAGCATCGACGATTTTAAGGTCAGCTACGATTGGGCTTTCTATCGGAACGACGACGGCGACCGAACCTTTGCCGGCGTTATCGAGAATCTTGATCGCGCGAACTCACTGCTTGCCGCGGCGAAACTTGACAACGCGAGCGATGAACTGTTCTGGTCCGATCCGTTCAGCGAGGCGGGCGCCGGGTTGGCAGCGAAGGCATTGCCTGTAACTCACGATCTGCGCATCAGCGCTGAGCAGGCAGCGGAAACTTTGCTGCGGAGCCGAGCTAAAGCGCATCTTCATGCCGACACTCTGGACGACATGCTGTTTGCGGCCCAGCGTCTGGATACGTTCGGCATGAAGATTCAATTCACAACCGAAATCAATCATTACTACTGGGACGCCTACGAGAATCAAATCGACGAGGCGCGCGCACAGCATGATCTCGACGAAATTGTAGACATCAATGGAAAGCTACAAACCATGCGCGATGCGATCACCGAACTGCGCGGCATGTACGCGGAAGCGTGGATGCGTGAAAACCATCGCTACTGGCTCGACAACGTTCTAATTCGCTACGACAATCTGGCCTTGGAAATACAGGCGAAAATCGTCGCCGTGCTGGCGGCGCAGCGGCAGTATTGGAATACGAAAACCTTGCCTCCGCCAACGGACCTGGGATTTTTCCCGGAAACGGTTTTTCCGAAATAGCGATTCAGCATCGTTATCATTCGTATGCGGCAAGATATGCCCGCGGTGGCAAAGTTCGTCCGCAGTCAATTCATGTTTTCGCAACGCACAAACTGGCGGCGCAGCCCAAACGCACTCACCCGCGCGGTGGAAGAAGCGCGCACTTCCCGGCAGCAGATTCTCGACCTGACGGTTTCGAATCCAACCGAAGCGGGCATTCTTCCCGATCCCAACGCAGTGCTCGCCGCGCTGGTCGATGCGAAAGCGATGCATTACAATCCGCAGCCGCGCGGCCTGCTTGAAGCTCGCCAGGCGGTGTGCCACTATTATCGCGAATCGCACCGCGTCTTCGATCTCGATCCCGAGCGCCTGATTCTTACCACCAGCACGAGCGAAGCTTACTCCTATGTCTTTCGTCTGCTCGCGAACCCCGGCGACGAAATTCTCGTCCCCAAGCCAAGCTATCCGCTGTTTGAATTCCTGGCCGATCTTGCCGACGTGGAATTGGTTCCGTATCCTCTGCTCTACGATCACGGCTGGCAAATCGATTTCGATTCGCTATACAAGGCGCGCACCGCGCAATCGCGAGCGGTGATTGTGGTCCATCCCAACAACCCAACTGGATCGTATGTTTCCGCATTAGAAGCGACGACTCTCAACCGTTTCTGCAATGAGTTCGGCCTGGCGCTCATCGCCGACGAAGTGTTTCTCGACTATAGCCACGACGGCGCTCCGCGCCAGAGTTTCATCACCAATCCCGATGCGCTGACGTTTACCCTCAGCGGCATTTCTAAAATTTCTGCCCTGCCGCAAATGAAACTGGCCTGGCTCGCGACCAGCGGCCCAAAGGAGTTAGCCGCCGAAGCCGAGGCGCGCCTGGAGATCATCGCCGATACGTTTCTTTCGATGAACGCTCCCATCCAGCTCGCGGCTTCTGTATTGCTCGAGCAGCGCAAGCAGGTTCAGCCCGTTCTGCTCGACCGCCTGCGTGTCAATCTCGCCGAACTCGATAGCCAGCTCGCAAGCCGTCCGTCATGCACGCGATTGCAGGTTGAGGGTGGATGGTACGTCGTCCTGCGTGTTCCAGCGGTTGCAACCGACGAAGAGATGGCAATCGATCTATTGCGCAAAATGAGCGTCCTTGTGCATCCGGGGCATTTCTACGATTTTCCCAGCGAGGGTTATCTCGTGCTAAGCCTGATCGCCGAGCCAGCCGCTTTTCGTGACGGGGTTGCGCGGTCGTTGACCGTGGTTGCGGCCTAAATGTAGGGAGAACAATTCCGGATAGTCGATAGAGTCCCTTGCCGGTAACTCCTCCTACGTGTAATATTTCTAGAACGGAGGTTGTTATGAACAGACTCCGGGCCCTCGTTCTTCTCGTCGCCTTAACTTTGTTATCTCTTAGCTGTGGCAGCGGTAGCGGCAGCAGCCGGCAACTTCAGTCCATAGCTATTAGTCAGGTCGCAAACGGACAACAGATTCAATTTATTGCTACCGGCACTTTTTCCGCGCCTCCCACCACGGTCACTCCGCTCCCGGTAAATTGGAGCCTTGGCCTTCTCGCGCCGCCGCCGGGGGAAAATCTGCAATACACGCTGACCACCCAGCCCTACCAGTTCGACTGCACCGGTCAGGGACCGATGCAGGTCAGTACTCTTGCACCCGCGGATCCGAATGCCCCGACGACCGGCTCATTACCATTCGCGCAGATGGTTACGGCGGCGGCGCCTTTTAGCTGCCCATAGTTGTCTTATAAGTAGATTGGCGCGCCGAACCCATCTCGTCTTATGGCACAATGCAGGGGTCGTTTTGCTCGACTTAGGGGGACTTATGCCCACTTCATACTCTGCGTGGTCAGATATTGGCGCAAGATGTCTGCTGCTTGCAGCCATCTTGGGGTTGCTGGTGACTGCTTCTCAGCTGGTTGAGGCACAAACGCTGACAACGCTCTACAGCTTCCAGGGGATCCCGGACGGGGCCGTTCCCCTCGCGGGCGTAGTTCTCGACAGCGAGGGTAATCTCTACGGTACAACTTCGTATGGCGGAACCATTGGCGGCGGTTCCGGCTGCGGGACGGTTTTTGAGGTGACTCCCAGCGGCTCTGAAAAGATGTCCTACAGCATTACGTGCAATCCCTATTATGCAGGCTTGATCCGCGATGACGAGGGAAATCTTTACGGCACAACTGGGGGCGGTGGCACCGGCGCCTGTTTTGATGGCTATGGTTGCGGCACGGTGTTTAAGATCTCCGAGGGCGGCGTAGAGACGGTTTTGTACAGCTTCACCGGCGGTACGGATGGGGTATCTCCGAGCGCTGGCTTGGTCATGGATGATCGGGGCAACCTCTACGGCACCACAAATCTCGGTGGGGGCTCAGGCTGCGGCGGTCAAGGTTGCGGTACTGTGTTCAAGGTTACTGCAACCGGAGCGGAAACGGTGCTCTACAGATTTGCCGGCGGGACCGACGCGTACGAGCCCATGGGGGGTCAGCTAGCCCTCGATAGGGAAGGCAACCTCTACGGTGTAACCGAGTTCGGTGGCGCCTACGGCGTTGGCGCCCTATTCAAAGTCACCCCAACCGGCATTGAGACGATAGTCCACAGCTTTGCCGAAGTGCCGGACGGCAACTTTCCCTTCGGCACGCTGCTCATTAACGGAGAAGGATATCTTTATGGCACAACAATGAGTGGGGGTGCCCATGGCCGGGGAACGGTTTTTGAGGTAACTCCATCCGGCGAAGAAAGAGTGCTCTACAGCTTCTGTCCAGCCGGGGAGCCTCCTTGCCCCGACGGCCAAGGTCCCTTGGGAGGTTTGGTGCGCGATCTGTATGGCAATTTCTACGGCACAACCCAATATGGCGGCGCTTCGGGCGAATGGGGCACGGTGTTCAAGCTGACTCCAGGCGGTGTGGAAACCGTGCTTTACAGCTTCACATTCGGCGCGGACGGGGTGGAGCCTAACGGGGGCCTGGTTCTCGATAGGCATGGCAATCTCTACGGCACAACCTCTGCGGGCGGCGGTTCCGGTTGTAACGGCTTCGGCTGCGGCACGGTGTTTAAGCTGACCAATAAGTTGATCCCCCCTTAGTGGCCTCGTGGTCGTGTACTTGTGCATAGTGTGGAACGTTTGTGGCCCGCCCCATGAGACGGGTTCGGGGATTTCTGCGGCTCATCACATGCCCGAGCTGATCACTTCTCCTTCGTGTTATCCTTCTCGCCGTTTCGTCTAATCGTCGCCTCGGAGAAACTATGTCGATAAGCCGTCGCGGATTCTTAGGCTCCGCCATCGCCGCATCGTTCGCCACCACGCTGAATACGAACCTGTATGCACAGGAACTACCTCTTCCCGCAAATCCCTTCGGCTCAGGCAAGCGCCCCATCATCATCTGCGCCCACAACGGAGTGAATTATCTCGACGATGCCTTCGCTTTCCTGAAAAACGGCGGCGATACGCTCGACGCCGCTCTCCGCGTGGTCAAAGGTCCCGAAGACGATCCGAACGACGATTCCGTCGGCCTGGGCGGCCTTCCCAACGAAGAGTGTGTGGTCGAACTCGACGCCTGCTGCATGCACGGCCCGACGCGCCGCGCCGGATCGGTGGGCGGCGTACGTAACATCAAAAACGTTTCGCTCGTGTCGAAAGCAGTGATGGAGCACACCGGCCACGTCATGCTGGTCGGCGAAGGCGCTGAACGATTTGCCGTTGCGGTCGGTTTTCCACGCGAAAACCTTCTCACCGATCGCTCGCGCAAAATCTGGCTGCTGTGGAAAGAATACAACTCGACCGACGACTGGTGGGGTCCGGGACTGGCCGACCCGAACTGGAAGCCGCCTGCATTGCCATCGGCCACGCCGCAATCCGAGCTCTGGGAACGGCGCATCCAGCGGCTCGCAGAGGGGGCGGCACAACTGGGCATCGAACCTGAATTTCGCATGGCTGCTATCCGGCGCGTTCTGTCGCCGCCGACCGGCACTATCCACTGCTCGGCTCTCAACGACAAAGGAGAAATTTCCGGCTGCACCACCACCAGCGGTCTCGCCTTCAAACTCCCCGGACGAGTCGGCGATTCGCCGATCATCGGCGCCGGCTGCTACACCGATCAGGATGTGGGCTCGGCCGGCGCGACTGGCGCAGGAGAAGAAAATATCAAGGTCGCCGGAGCCCATACCATCGTGGAGAATATGCGCCGCGGCATGTCGCCGCTCGAAGCCGGCATGGATGCGCTGCAGCGCATCGTTCGCAATTACAACCACGACATGACCAAGCTGAATTTCCTCGACATGACCTACTACGTTCTGCGCAAGGATGGCGCCTACGCGGGCGTGTCGCTGTGGGAAGGCTATTCCGAGAAAGAGAAGCACTCGATCGCCGTGCATGACGGAATCCGGCGCATGGAAACTACGGTGGCATTATTCAAGGGCCCGTCACACGAGTTTCCGCCGTTTCCGGTCAAGGTGCCGGACGAGCTGAAGAAGAATTCGGTGTACGTGAAGTGAGGGCTACGATGGCGTAGGTCAAATGACGGCTACGAACCATGGGCTTCTAGTTATGGCCTGCTGGCTCTAGGCTGAGAAGTTTGAGCAAACTGGCCGCTCGCGGCTCATAGCTCGGCGCTCGAAGCAACTGTTTGCCCAACGGAATCCGCCCGCTATCTAAACTTGGTAGTGGCTGAATTTGGATCGCCTCAGCCACTACCCTAAACTTCGCTTCGTCGATTCTGAACGGGTGTACAATCAGTTTAGGGATCGCAGCTTCACGGAGTTTCTTCTCCGCGTTCGAGGCTCGAAGATGAACGTTCACGTCAGTTACAAGGTTCACAAGATTCCCGGCATCGAAAAAGAAATCAGTCACCAGATTGAAAAGATTCAGAAGCGCCTTCAGGTTTTCCGGCCCGAATTGGTTCATCTAAAAGCTGTCGTCGACCAGAATTCCGCGCGCGAAGGCACGCAGGTCGCTTTGAATCTGCGCCTGCCGTCAGGCCAGTTGTCCGCGCAGAAAAAAGCGCGCAGCGCCTCGGCCGCCATCAAGGCCGCCTTTGACGAGCTTCTCCAGCAGATCGGTCGCCATAAGGAGTTGCTCCGCTCCAGCCACAAATGGCGGCGCTGGCGCCGAGGTTCGAAGGATTCTCCGGAACCCGGCGTCCCGTTCGAAAAGACAATGGCGGTAATGCTTCCGCCGATCATCTCCGCCGATGACATCGGTTCCTACGTGAATGCGAATCTTTCGCGGCTCGAGCGTTTCGTGGAGCGCGAGCTCTACTTCCGCCGTGCTGACGAGGAGACTTCCCTTTCTGACGACGATCTTTCTACTCCCGAAGTCGTGAATGAAGTGATCGCCCGTGCTCTCGGCGACCACGACCGTCCGGAAAAGCTGACGCTCGAACCGTGGCTTTACCATCTTGCCCTGCAAGCCATGAACGAAATGACGGCGCGCCTTCAGGAGTTGGACTCGCCTGCCTATGTGCACGTGGAAGAGAGCCGCCGGCGGCAAAACGTGCAGGCCTCCGACGAGGTCAGCTTGCAATTCCATCAGCCCGATGAGGATTGGACTCGCGAAAGCGCCATCCCCGATCGCCGCGTGTCGACCCCGGAACAGGACGCATATTCTGACGAAATCATCTCGTTGATGCAAACCGCGCTCCGCGGCGCTGACCGCACCGACCGCGAAGCTTTTCTGCTTTATGCCATCGAGGGCTTTTCCCTCGACGAAATTGCCGTCATCACCGGACGGCGCCAGGAGGCGGTACGCGAATCCGTCCAACGCGCGCGCGACTGCGTCCGCAGCGCGCCTTCCATGGCCCACGAATTCCACCATAACCTCTTAGTCAAAACTCGAATCTAACTGGTTCAAGGAGTCGAGATGATGACCCGGAATGAAATCCGTGAATTGGCGGCTTTTCAAGCCGACGAAAGCAAAGGCACATACGCCCTCTCGTTTTACTTTCAACCCGATCCTCCTCAGGATCGCTCTCATCGCCGTGAGGCAATCGTCGCCAAAGATGTCGTGAAGCAGGCGCTGAAAAGTGCTGCCGCCAGCGGCAAAAATGGATCGCTGCACGCCGACCTCGATCGCATTCTCGATATCGCGACCAACCTGCGCGGCAACGCACGGGGACGGGCAGTTTTCGCCTGCTCGGCCCAAAAGTTTTGGAAGGAATACGAACTCCCGCCGCATCTCGGGATCACCACCCACATTTATCTTCAGCCGCGCTTTGAGTTGAAACCGCTGGCCGCGTTGCTCGGCGCCCAGCCCGCACTCTGCGTCGCCGTGGTCGATCGCCAACGTGCGCGTTTTTTCGACCTGCGCCTCGACGATCTGCACGAGCAGGGAGCATTGGTTCACATGCTCTCGCGCAGTGCTTCCAGCTACGGCTTTAAAGGTTATGAGGGCGGACATGCGGAACGCCGCATCTCCGAAGAAGCCATCCAGCATTTCAAAGCGATTTCAGAACGCCTGTTGACGGATTTCGAGAGAGGTATTTGGGAGCGGCTCATCATCGGTTGCCACGATGTCAACTGGCCTGAGTTGGAGTCGCATCTTCATCCCTACGTGAAGCGGCGCATCATTGGCCGGTTCTCGGCCGACGTTGCTAGCGTCTCGAACGAGGAGATTCGCCAGCGCTCCGACGCGATTCTGAAGCAATGGATCGAGCAACGCGCGGAAACCAAGGTCAACGAAACGGTGGATCTGGCGAAGTCGAACGGACGCGGCGTCACCGGCCTGCGCCGCGTCCTGCGCGCGCTCGAAGCAGGAGAAGTGCAGGCCTTGTTTCTCAACGAGAATTATTCGGCTCGCGCCGTTGAGTGCACCAACTGCGGGCACCTCGACCCGCACATCGTCGCGACGTGCGTGGTATGCGGTAAGCCCACGCGCGAACTCGCCGATGTCTGCGATGCGATCATTCCCATCGCCATCCGTCGCGACATTGAACTGTTTTACCTCAAGGATAACGAAGCCCTGGATCGCGCCGGCAGCATCGCCGCCCTGCTGCGTTTCCGCTCCGACCAAACCTCAGGACAGAGATCAGGCCAAAGCTCAGGAGAGATCGCGGCGGCTTCGTAAAGTTAAATCCGGTTCTCTGCCGTCCGGCCAACTCGGTACGCCTGCATCCAGCTGAATCTTTGCGCTCTTGGCGAAACCGCACGCCATCCGCCAGAATCCGCCGATTAACAATAGCTCTACCAACTCATCGCGCGCAAAGGCCTTCTCCAGCGTCGCCCACGTCGCGGGAGTGACTTCAGTGTGTTCGTGCATCTCGTCAGCCAGATCGATCGCCGCGCGATCGACCTCGCTGTATGCGTGGCATTGCTTCGGATCGCGTACGCCCAGGATCTCGGCGTCAGGCATTCCCAGCTCGCGTGAAATGCGAACGTGATTGCAAAACACATACTCGGAGCCTGTGCGCCAGCCCATCCGCAGAATTATGAGTTCACGCGTGCGAGCCGGCACTTTGTTGTGAAAGAACAGAGCGTCGATTCCCGCATAGAAGCCGGCCGTAGCCGATGGATTGTTAAGCAGCGCGCGCCATATGTTCGACGTAGCCAGCCAACGCTCGATCCCGAGCTTCTCGCCGAGCCGCGCCGATTCGTCAATCGATACCAACGGAAGCATACATTCAATCCTTCAAGGCTTGCATACGCCCGATCTTAGAGTGCCCATTGATGCACAGAAGATGACAAACCGAACCACGCTCCTCATCGACCTTGCCATCAGGTTAGTTGGAAGTCCCCCGAATCTTAAACAAGAAGTACCCGACAAAGAAAATACCACCGAGAAAATACGCTGCGACCTCGTCCCAAAACACTCTCGGTTCTTTTTCGCGGGAAACCCAGCCGCTGAAACGAACCCAAACCTTGCCAGAATATGCAAAAAGCACAGCCCCACAAATGAAGATGAGGCCGACTGTCAAGAAAACATTCGGCGGTCTTAAAAGGGAGTCCAAGTCAGGCATCAACAGCATCTCCTTTCTGATGCTTGGGCAAATCCCCAACGGTCTCTACTGCGCCGAACGTACCTAATACAGACCCGAGCCAGCAGCTTAACCCCCGCAATCCTGCATGAGAAGCGTGGATTTTCAGTGTATCTCAATCACATCCGCGAGCGAAAATCCCATAAATCACATCCCGGCAAGCCGAACAATTCTCGATACATTTCCATAATATACGTGCACAAATGTATTTACACTCAAATACATATATTAAGCGAACAGAATGCGAAATTGTTTCACGTGAAACATTTTGTACATATATCTTGTGTACATACAATTATTCGGCAGGAATGGGGAGTGAACCCGCCAGCGTGAGCCGGAGCCCCTGAATTGCCGCGCCGAAGATCTGGTGAATTGTCGCGCCCTGAGCGAGAATGAACCTTATGATCCATCAGATCATCCCCGTCGGCCCGTTGCAGTGCAACTGCTCCATCATTGGCGACGAGACCACGCGTGAGGCCATGGTCATTGACCCGGGCGACGATATTGAAGACGTTCTCGCCATCATCCGCCAGCATAAGTTGCAGGTGAAGCAGATCGTCATCACTCACGCACACATCGACCACATCGGCGGAGCGATGAAGCTGCGGGCGGCAACCGGCGCGCCGATCCTGCTCAATCAAAATGACTATGCATTGCTGAAGATGCTTGATGTGCAAGCTACGTGGATTGGGGTGGCTGCGCCGGGCGAAGTCTCCATCGAAGCGAGCATCGGCGATGGAGAATCGCTCGAAACCGGGAAACTCAGGGCGAATGTTCTGCACACGCCCGGCCATACCGAGGGCAGCGTCTGCCTCTATTTCCCTGCGGAGAAGTTGCTGATCGCCGGCGATACACTCTTTGCCCGCAGCATCGGACGCACCGACCTGCCTGGAGGATCGTTCGAGAAGATCATGCGCTCGCTGCACGAGCGCGTTCTTGCGCTGCCTGACGAGACCGTCGTTATTCCCGGCCACGGGCCTCAAACAACGATAGGAATCGAAAGGGAAGAGAATCCGTTTCTGAAGGGCTAGGTCTTAGGTCTCAGGAAAACCGTTCCTCGGACGAGTGCGTCCAGCTTTGCGCACGCGGCAGCCTTGCGCTTACGGCGACAGCGGAACTGGTGTTCTTAGGTATACCCGCGACCTAGGATCTGAGACCTAAGACCTGAGCTTTATTTCTTTGCCGGCGCCTGGTTTTGCGGGACCGTCGGCGGAGCGGCAGGTTTCGGGCTTGCCGGCTGTGATTTTGTCTGCGACGGGTGCACTCCCGAAAGCACCGAGGTGGGGCCGGTTCGCCGTGCGGCGAAAATCGAAAGCGTGATCGAGGTGACCATAAAAATGATCGCCGACCAGGTCGTGGCGCGCGACAGAGCCGAGGCCGCGCCGCGCGGGCCAAATGCCGTCTGGCTGCCCTGGCCTCCAAAGGCCGCAGCCAGATCACCGCTCTTACCGCTCTGCAGCAGCACGACGGCGATTAGGAAAAAGCAGACGATCACGTGAACGATCGTAATGAGAACTGAAATCCACATATAGAAAAACTCTCCAAGGAGCCGAAGCTCAGGTTCGGCGATCTCTTCGTTTCAAGATTAATACTGGTGCGGAAGGGGGGATTTGAACCCCCACGCCTTTCGGCGCCACCCCCTCAAGATGGTGTGTCTGCCAGTTCCACCACTTCCGCTTTACGAGCAATGATCGTGACAGGCAATGATCATCAGGGCCAGCGGCCGATCTTCGATCTTGCGCCTGAGTCTCTATAACGATACACGGTCAAACGAGGCGGTTCAAGTTCACGGTTGAAGGTTATTCGACGCTCGAGAGCCGGTTTTCCAGCCGAGTATTTGCGCGTCCAACCAGCGTGCATTTATTGTGGGATGCGCTCATTGTCCTTGCCTCTATGAATTCTCGCATTTTTTTCTGGTCGCTCACCTCGGCGCTCGCCGGGTTTTTGTTCGGTTTTGACACGGTCGTGATCTCGGGCGCAGAAAAGACGATTCAAGCGCTGTGGGGGCTCAGCCCCGGACTGCATGGAATTGCCATGGCCTCGGCGCTCTACGGAACCATCGTCGGTTCGCTGATCGGAGGCTGGCCCACAGACCGATTCGGGCGCAAGGCCACGCTGCTGTGGATTGGCGTCCTTTACTTTGTTGGCGCGGTTGGCTCGGCGCTGGCGACCAATGTTTCCGTGTTTATTGCGGCACGGGTAATCGGAGGGCTGGGCATTGGCATCTCGACGGTGGCGGCGCCGCTGTACATTTCGGAGATTGCGCCGCCGAAACAGCGCGGGCGGCTCGCCGGCATGTTTCAGTTCAATATTGTTTTTGGCATTCTGATCGCTTTCCTTTCAAATTGGCTGCTCGCCGGAATCGGCGAAAGCGCGTGGCGCTGGATGCTGGGCGTGGCGGCGTTTCCGTCGCTGCTGTATGCCCTGCTTTGTTTTGGAATACCCGAAAGCCCGCGCTGGCTGCTGGTGAGAAAAGGCGATCGCGAAAGCGGATTGAAAATTTTGCGGCGCATTCAACCGGAAGCCTCCGAGGCGGAGGTGCAGGCGGAGGCGAACGAGATCATGGCTGGCTCGTCAGAGCGAGTATCGTCAGAGGGAACGTCGTCGCAGGGAGCGTCGGGCGGCCATTTCTGGACGCGCGGTCTGCGCAAGCCGATTTTGCTGGCGATCCTGATTGCATTTTTCAATCAACTTTCGGGCATCAACGCCATTCTCTATTTTGCGCCGCGCATCTTCGAACTGACCGGATTGGCGGCGAAGGCCGCGTTGCTGCAATCGGTCGGCATTGGCATTACGAATCTGGTTTTCACGTTCGTCGGCCTGTGGCTCATTGACCGGTTGGGCCGACGGACGCTGCTTTACATCGGTTCGTTCGGCTACATTGGCTCGCTGGGCCTGGTGGCGTGGGCGTTTTTTACCGAGCATTTTGCGATCGTGCCGGCGTGCATTTTTGCGTTCATTGCCGCGCACGCCATCGGCCAAGGAGCGGTGATCTGGGTGTTTATCTCCGAGATATTTCCCAACCGTGAGCGCGCGGAGGGCCAGGCGCTGGGCAGCTTCACGCATTGGGTCTTTGCGGCGTTGCTCACGACGTTCTTTCCGAAGATGGTTGCGGTGTTTCCGGCCGGGTATATCTTTTCGTTCTTTGCCGGGATGATGGTGTTGCAACTCATCTGGGTGAAGACGATGGTTCCGGAGACGAAGGGCGTGCCACTGGAGCAGATTCAGAAGCAGCTGGGGATTGAGTAGCGTACGATGACCCGAGCGTCAGCAGTGCCTTTCTTAGTTTTCCGTGGCGCTGCGTTAGATGGAGGTAGAGCATTTCATCGGCCTTGGATTTGGCGCGGATGATTCGCACGAGGGATTCTTTCTCTTCCCGAGTCCATGCGCGCAATCCCGGGCGACCCATCAGGACGAGCGCGAAGTTGTCGAAGGCTGCTTTCTCGAGCGGCGTCCAAGAAGAGACGACGCCGTTTGTCAGACCCAGCGCCCGTTCGAGCGCCCGGCGCGCGTGCTCGCGCATCCGCGTGGCGTCGCCGCGGAAATCGCGGGCCATGCGGCGGTTGACTTCGAGTCCAATGGTGCGGGTTGAGAAGGTGTCCCACGCGCCGGTTTCACTGCCGGGCAATTCGTAAAATACATGTCCAGTCGCCAACCGCTTCAGCACGCGCGCGGGCGTGCGGTACTTCGGATCGGCGGCGATTTTTTGCTCTTCGCGCTCCACTAGTTTTTGCAGATCGGGGCGTCCGGGACGGAAGCCGAGTTTGCGATAGAACCAGAATGCGCCGGATGCGATCGCCTCCTCGTTATCGTGGCCGAGTTGGTAGGGATAAACGGAGATGCAGGTGGCTCGCATGAGATGACAGAGGCAACGGAGGACCTGGGCGTAGATCCATCCGGCTTCGCCGCCGCGGAAGGTGTAGAAGGTGTTGAAGCCGATCTCCATCCACTCGCAGAGGCCGATGGCTTCGATGTAGTTGATGGGCACGCCGTTCTTCAGCGTGAATCCGGCGACGTAGGCGCGCAAGGGCAAGCGGCGATCGGGAGGCAGGTTCCAGAGATAGATGACGACGCCGCGGGAGGAATCGGCTGCGTTTTGATTTTTGCCGGGATCGGCGCTTTTGCCGAGGTTGTCGCAGTTAAGATCGGTCCGCATGACTGACGCCGGATCGCCGAGCGTGGTGCCGTAGAGTTCGCGGTAGCGAACCAGCATGACTTCGCGGATCAGGTCCATGCTCTCTTCGCCCTCGCGGCGTGAAAGCCGCGTCAGTTGAGGCGGACGGCGCGCCAGTTCATGGGCGAGCGAGACCTCGCTGCGCGCGATCAGTGGTTCGGTGTGGTAGAAAAATTTGCGGACCGGCTGACGGTTTCGCGTGCGAGTGAGCGTGGAGTTGTTGAGGTTCCAACGCAGGGGAAGGCGCAGTGATTCGTAGAGTTCGGCCTTTTGTTGGATGGGCAGCGGGAGGCGCTCGAAGCAAGAAATCAGCCACTCGGCGGTGGGGTTGTTTTTTGGGGCGGCGGTCGTTCTGGCGGCCGTTGTTTCTGCTGCAGTCTTTCGTGCGGTCGTACTGCCGGCGGCCGTCTCGAGCCATTTACGCCACGGCGTATCGGCTTCGACGTAGGCATCGTCTTCGAGCAGAGGCATGAAACGAGGGCCGATTGAGCCGAGCGCGCGTCCGGGATCGTAATCTTCATTGCTTTCGTTAGCACCGTTGTCGTTGCCCCATGCGATTTCGACGTGGCTTCTCATGCGCTTGACGAGCCAGCGGGCGAGGTCGAAGCTGAGCGTGTCTTGCATCTCGGTGCCGGCGATGCCGGAGAATTCAAAAGTATCGAAGTCGTCCATATCGGCGCCGGATTCGCGTAAGGCTTCGACTTTTTTGTAGAAAGTATTGAGAATGCGATCAGCGGCGCGGACGACGGCTGGACCTTGCGGGAAGGCGCGCAAGAAAAGAAGCGATTCGTGGAAGCGAATCAGCGATGCGGGATCGGGGAAGCGGGCGGCGTCGAGTTGTGTCAGCAGGTTCACGATGCGAACGGCTTCTCCGAATCCGAATTTGAAACGGCAGGCTTCTAGTTGGGCGAGTTGACGGTCGAGGATGATGGAGGCCATGGAAAGTCCTCCTCAGAGTACAACATGGGACATTGGGCACGTTCCCCGCTCATTCGCAGCGAACGCGAGTAATGGTAGTGGGCTCATGGTTGAAAATTAGCCCACACCTGAATGAGTGGGCAGTCGCCGCCTAGGTCGATTATGGTAGGCTTTCGCGATGCGAAACTCTCTGGTTGTAGCCTTATGCTGTGTCACCCTTCTGGCGGTTCTCATTGACATTAGCCTGTGGCACAATGGTACTGTTCACGCTCAAAGCGGTCACACGATCTACGTCGACCCTATGAGGGGGTCCACCTTCGATACGCTAGGCCCCACGGTTAAGGTTCGCGGAACAAAGATCGTAGGATTCGCGTGCGGCGGACGCACAAGCGTCGGTGGTCCTGATTGCTTCGTCGCTTCAGAGTAGTAGTTGAGCCGCGACTCAACGGTCGAGGCAACGTTGGGGCGCCGCCCCATGCTATAATCTCCATTCGCCTGAACGATTTACGTCGAGGCTGATCCTGTGATTTCCTCCGCGGGCGGAATCCGCAGTTTCCGTGAAGGTTCCGATAAGGTTCCGAAAAGGCGCCGTAAATGAGCGCAATTCAAGTAATCTAGACACGAGGTAGAGCTATGTCCGGCCATTCCAAGTGGGCGACAATCAAACATAAAAAAGGCGCACTCGACGCCAAGCGCGGCAAGATTTTTACGCGCCTGATCAAAGAAATTGCGATGGCGGCGAAGTCGGGCGGCGACCCGGATATGAATCCGCGGCTGCGCACGGCGATTGCGGCGGCGAAGGCGGAGAACATGCCGGCCGACAACATCAAACGCGCCATCCAGCGAGGCACGGGCGAACTGCCGGGCGCGACCTACGAAGAATTTGTGCTCGAGGGATACGGGCCGGGCGGGGTTGCATTACTGGTGGAGATTTCAACCGACAACCGCAATCGAACGGTCAGCGAAATCCGGCACGTGTTCGGCAAAAACGGCGGGAACATGGCGTCGGCGGGCGCGGTGTCGTACATGTTCCACAAGAAGGGCGACATCATTATTCCCAAGTCGGCTGCCACGGTGGACGATTTGATGAACATTATCATCGAGGCGGGCGGCGAGGATGAACCGATCGACGATGGTGAGAATTGGGAAATTCTGACGACGACTGCCGCCTACGAGGGCATGCTGGAGGCGCTAAAGAAGGCTGGCATTACGCCCGCGTCGTCCAGCGTGACGATGGTCCCGGACACCTACATCAAGCTCGAAGGGCAACAGGCTGCGACGATGATTCGCCTGCTCGAAGCGATGGAAGACCATGACGACGTGCAGAACGTACACGCCAACTTTGATATCGACCAGAAAGTGCTGGAAGAAGTTGCAGGCTAGAGAATCATCTAGCGATCTGCCATCGGGTGATCGGGTCATCGGGTGATCGCAAGTCAAGAACGACAATCAAAACACGGAGCCGTTGCTTACTTCAGATCACCCAACCACCCGATGACCCGATCACCAGATCACGCGATAATTTTCCAAACTTTTCAACATGGCTGAGGAAAAGTTTGTGGAAAAGCGGGACCTTACTCTTGTAACCTTCTGTTAAAGAGTAGCTTCAGCATTCTGCACTGCGTCGGGTGCTTGCTGGATTGATTCTCCGTAAATCATTCAATCCGTGAAGACGCGTCTCGACAAGTTGCTCGTCGATCGAGGATTGACGCCATCGCGCGAACGCGCGCAAGCGCTGATTCTGGCGGGAAAAGTTCTCGTCAATAACCAGAAGATCGAAAAGGCGGGTGCGGCGATTGAAGTGGATTCGACGCTGCGATTGCTGGGCGACGATCTCCGCTATGTGAGCCGTGGCGGGCTCAAGTTGGAGAAGGCTCTCGAACATTGGCAGATCGATCTTGGTGGCAAGGTTTGTCTGGACGTTGGCGCTTCGACCGGCGGCTTCAGCGACTGCATGTTGCAGCATGGCGCGGCCAAGGTGATTGCTGTGGATACCGGTTATGGCCAGATGGATTTCGGGCTGCGCAATGATCCACGCATGCGGCTGCTGGAGAAAACCAATGCGCGCTACCTCAAGGCTGGCGATCTTCAATTGGATGATGCTGAGTCCAACGATATCAGCCAGGCGATTGCTTTTGTTGCCGTAGACGTTTCGTTCATCTCCGCTACTCTAGTGCTGCCTGCGGTGACTCACGCCGTTTTTTGCTCAAGCCAGATGACAAATGCCACGCGACAGATCGTGGTGTTAGTCAAACCGCAGTTCGAAGTGGGCAGGGAACTGGTGCGTAAAGGCGGAATCGTGCGTGACGAATCGGCGCAACGAGCGGCTGTGGCCAAGGTGGAAGCGGCGCTGGCCGAACTTGGATGCGCACGGACCGAATGGATCGAGTCTCCCATTCTGGGCGGCGAGGGCAATCGCGAATTCCTGCTGCATGGTGAGTTTTCGACGACGGCCCGCGGCTGATTCTGTACAATCGAAATCCAACATCAGAAAAAGCCGCAGACATGTCCGAATCCGCTCCGAGAAAAACCCGTAAGAAGACAGTCGCTATTATTTCGAAGCCGGGACGTCCCGAACTCTCCGAGATACTGCCGGCGCTTGAAAAGTGGCTCGTCGAGCGCAACTACACGGTGGTGATGGACCGGGAAAGCGCGGCCTATTTTTCAGGGTCGAACGTGGTGCCGCGAAACGAATTGGCCCAGAGCTCGCCCGATCTGGCGCTGGTATTGGGCGGTGACGGCACTCTGCTTTCGGCGGCGCGCGCAGTGGCAAAAGCGGGAACGCTGATTCTGGGAGTCAATCTCGGCACGCTCGGATTCATGACCGAGTTGAACATGGCCGATCTTTATCCCGCGCTGGAATCGATCGAAAAAGAGAAGTACATCGTCGACAGCCGCTCCATGCTGAGCGGTTCGCTGATTCGGGGTGGCAAGACGATCGTCAATCATGCGGCCTTGAACGAGGTTGTCGTGAGCAAGAGCGCCATCGCGCGCCTGAACCACTTCGAGCTTTTTGTGAACAGTGAATTCGTTTCGAGTTACCGCGCCGATGCTTTGATCATCGCAACGCCAACGGGATCAACCGCGTATTCGCTGGGAGCGGGTGGGCCGATTCTCAATCCCGATGTCGATGCGTTCCTGATTACGCCGGTTTCACCTCATGGATTGACGCATCGTCCGGTGGTGGTGCGCGATACGGTAGAGGTCGAAATTCACGTCAAGACGGGGAAGGAAGAAGCGTATTTGAGTTTTGATGGGCAGGTTGGACTGCCAGCAGGCGGGGGCGATGTTGTGCGGTGTGTGAAGGCAAAGCATCAAGTTCGGCTGTTGCGTTTTCAGAAGACATTTTTTGAGGTGCTGGCCACGAAGCTCAAGTGGGGAGAACGGTAAGGGGCAGGTCTCAGGTGTCAGGTGTTAGGTCTCAGGGCTTAGAATCCGCGCCGCTAGCGTTCCAGGCGGATTTGGTCGCTTGCGGTTTCGCGGTTGCGGATCAAACGCGAGCGGATGCCATCGACCAGCACCTCGGCGGCGCGGCCGCGGGTATTGTAGTTCGAAGCCAGCACTGCGCCGTATGCGCCCGTGTCAAGAATAGCGAGCAGGTCGCCTTCCTGCATCACGGGCAGTTGGCGATCGCGCGCGAAAAAATCGCCAGTTTCGCAGATCGGGCCGACGACATCTGTAATCTCTGTCTCACGTGGCGCTCGTTTCAGCGGCACAATTTCGTGATAGGCGCCATAGAGGGATGGGCGCAGCAGATCGTTCATGGCGGTATCCACAATCAGAAAACGCTTGCCATTGTTCGTTTTGCGGTAAAGGACCCGGGTCAGCAACGTTCCTGCCGCGCCGACGATTGAACGGCCCGGTTCGAGCAGCAGATGAACATTCAATCTTTGACCATGCAATCTGTGAACATGCAATGAAGCGAGCACCGCTTTCGCGTAGGCCGTAATTTGTTTTTCGAAATTCTGCCGCGGTTGCTCGTAGGAAATTCCCAGACCTCCGCCGGCATCGATGTAGCGAATCTCGTGACCTTGTTCGCGCAAGGCGTGAACGAGATCGGCCACGCGGGTGAGCGCATCTCTGAAGTTGCTGACATCGGTGATCTGTGAGCCGATGTGAACGCTGACTCCAGCGACTTTCAAATACGGATGCTTTGACGCCTCGGCGTAGAGCTTCGTCGCATCGGGAATCGGCACGCCGAACTTATGCTGTTGGAGTCCGGTGGAAATGTAGGGATGAGTCTTGGCGGAGACGTCGGGATTGACGCGAACGGCCACGGCCGCGGGCGTTTTTAATCGCGTGGCGATGGAAGCAAGCAGGTTCAATTCCGAAGAGCTTTCAACGTTGAACAGAAGAATGCCCGAGCGCAGGGCAAGTTCCATCTCCGACGCGGTTTTACCCACGCCGGAAAACACAACTTTATGGGCGGCGTTGCGATTCACGCGCAGCACACGTTCGAGTTCTCCACCGGAAACGACATCGAAGCCTGCGCCTTCGCCAGCAATCAGGCGCAGGATCGCGAGCGTTGAACTGGCTTTGACGGAGTAGCACAGCGTATGCGGAATAGAGCGAAAGGCGCGAGCGAAGGCGCGCAGGCGGGCGCGAATCATGGCCGTGGAATAGACGTACAGCGGAGTTCCGTGGCGTGCGGCGAGGGCTTCGAGCGATACGGACTCGCAGTAGAGGGCCTGGTCGCGTACGTTTGTGCGTGTTCGCGAAGAAGCATTTCGATAAGCGAACGCGGAAGGACGTAAGTCCTGCGATGTGCGGGATCGGCTCACTTGCGTTTGCCCGCTTCGGCTTTCACCCTGATGGCGACCACAGTCTGGTCATCGAATGCATCGACGCCAGCGGTGTACTCGCACACGGCCTTGAAGATTTCGTTCACCACGCAGTCGGCGGATTTGGAAGCGCAACCGGCGACGATTGCTTCCACACGCTGCGACCCGAAGGAGTGGCCGGTGCGATTGCGCGCATCGAGAATGCCATCGCTGTAGAAGACGAACAGGTCGCCGGGCTTGGCCTTGAAAGTGAATTCGTCGTAAGTGGTTTCGTCAAACAGCCCGAGGGGCAGGCCGGTTGCTTCAATAAATTCAATCTTGCCGTCATGGTAATAGATGGGCCGTGGCAAGCCCGAGTTTGCCAACGACAGCGTCCGCGTCTCGTCATCCCATACGGCGTAAATGATGGAAACAAACTGCGCGGCAATGCGGCGTTCGGCGAGCGACAGATTCACGGCCGAGAGCATTTCCGCCGGGGCAGGCTCAATCGGTGCGTGGGAACGCAGAATTCCGCTGACCAACGCGGCATAGATGGCGGCTGGTGCGCCTTTGCCGCTCACGTCGCCGACTGCGATGCCGAGGCGCGACAGCGAATAGGGAACGAAATCGTAGAGATCGCCGCCAATAGCGCGGGCGGGGACAAACTTGGCCTGAACTTCAAGATTTCGCATTTTGGGAAGCGTAGGTGGGAGCAAGCGAAATTGCAGTTCGCGCGCCAGCGCCAGATCGTGTTCGAGGCGGCGCTCCTGCCGGGCGATCTGCTCATAAAGGCGCGCGTTTTCAATGGCGATGGCGAGTTGCGCCGCCAGCGTGGTCAGGATGCGTTTGTGATCGTCGGTGAAATAGCCGCGGCGCGTGTGCTCCAGATCGAGCACCCCGATGACCTTTTCCTGATAGATCAGCGGAACGGCCAGTTCGGAGCGCGTTTCGGGATTGGCGGCGATGTAAAGCGAATTCTTGGCGACATCGGGGACGAGCACGGCTTCTTTGGCCTGCGCAGCGTAGCCGACCACGCCGCGGCCGAGCGGAATGTCGTGCTTCAGATGCAAGGTTTCTTCGAAGCGCCGGGCGAAGCGGTGCTGCAGTTTTTCTCCTGTCTCGTCGAGCAGAAGAATGCTGAACATCTGGTAGTCGATCAGCCGCTTGAGCAGCTCGGCGATGCGTCTGAGCAGTTCATCGAGATACAGAATGGAGGTGAGTTCGCGCGCAATCTCGTTCAACAAGAGCAAAGTCCGCGCCTGGCGCGTGATGCGGGTGTGCAGGCGCGCGTTCTCGATACCGACGGCCATGCGTGAGGCAATCAGCGTAAGCAGGCGTTTGTGCTCTTCGGTGAAGAAATTTTTTTCGCGCGCCTCGATGTCGATCACGCCAATCACCCGGTTCTTGACGATCAGCGGAATCGCCAGCTCGGAGCGAACGTTGGGCAGGGCATCAATGAAAAAATGGTCCTCTGTTGTATCGGCGACGAGTACCGCCTCGCGAGTTTCAGCGGCGCGTCCGATAACGCCCTGGCCGATTTTCACGCGCAGGCGTTCGGCCATTCCCGGGGGATAGCCGACGCTGAAGCGGACGTAGAGTTTCTGAAGATGTTCGTTGAGCAACAGGATGGCGAAAATTTCGTAATCGATGACTTTGCGCACCAGTTCGGCGACGCGGCTCAGGGTGGTTTCGAGATCGAGCGTGGTATTGACCACGTCGGCCACTTCGAGCAGGAGTTTCACCTCGGAGGGGTGCAAAGTTGGCGAGGCGGTCGAGTTCACAGGGTCCATGATAGCAGCCGGAGAATTTGCGATTGGTAGTTTGTAATTGGTAATTTCACAGCAAAAACGCAGGGTTTTCAGATTACAAATTACCATTGCCAATTGCAAATCTAAGGGTTCTCGATCACGCAGATATCGGGCAGGTTGCGATAGCGCTCGGCATAGTCCAAGCCATAGCCGACGACGTAAGCATCGGGAATGGTGAAACCGATATATTGCGCGACAATCGGCTGCTTACGGCGCGAAGGCTTGTCGAGCAAGGCGGCAATGCGCAGGGTTCTTGGGCGATGAGCCTGGAGCAGCTTGGAAATGTAGTTGAGCGTGAGGCCGGTGTCGAGAATATCTTCAACCAAAATCACATTACGGTCGACGAGCGACTGATCTAAGTCTTTGGTGAGGCGGACTTCGCCGAGCGAATCCCAGGCGGCGTGGCCGGCGGGGTCGTCTTTGGCGCTGGGGCGATTGCCGTAACTGGAAACGCCGATGAAGTCGAAGGTGGCGTCGAGCGGAACGTGCCGCGCAAGATCGCTGAGAAAAATGGCCGCGCCTTTAAGAACGCCGACAAAGATGATCGATTGGCCGCGAAAATCGCGCGCGATTTCTTCTCCCAGTTCGGCAACCCGCCTGGCAATGGCTTCGCGCGAGAGCAATACTTTGAGTTCGGACATTGAGCAACATGTTATACACGAGTTTGAGGCAACCGAGAACGGGGAAAATCAGACTAAACCTTTTTGCGTATTCCCTGAAGCGTTGCGCGGCTTCAATGCCGTCGTTAGAATTCTAGTTCTCAACTTAATCGGGAGCGTTTTCATGAATCTCAAAGGAGTGAAGCTGACATGGCTGGGCCATGCTACCTTTCGCATCGAAACGCCGGAAGGCAAGACCCTGTATGTCGATCCGTGGATTGGCGGGAATCCGAAGTGCCCGGAGAGCGAGAAGAATGTGAAGAAGGCCGATGCGCTGATCTGCACGCACGGACACGGCGATCATATCGGCGACGCGGTCGAGGTAGGCAAGAAGGTGAATCCGGTCGCGGTGGGCATTTATGAGCTGTGCTCGTGGCTGCAGAAAAAGGGAGTGAAGCAGATCGCTCCCATGAACAAAGGCGGCACGCAGACCGTCGCCGGTGTGAAGATTACGATGGTGCACGCGGTGCATTCCTGCGGAATTCAGGATGGCGATGAGATCGTGTACGGCGGCGAGGCGTGCGGGTATGTGCTGGAGTTTTCGAATGGCGTCAAGATGTATCACGCGGGCGATACCAACGTGTTCAGTGATATGGCGATCATCCGCGAGCTTTATGCGCCGAAGATTGTGATGCTGCCGATTGGCGACCATTTCACCATGTCGCCACGCGAGGCGGCTTATGCCTGCAAACTGCTGCAGCCGGAAACTGTCATTCCCATGCACTTCGGCACGTTTCCGCAATTGACGGGAACTCCGGCGGAATTGCAAAAGCTGGTGCCGGATGTAAAGGTGCTGGAAATGAAGCCGGGGCAGACGATTAGCTAGCCGCGGGAGCGTAATAGCTTTTCACGACTTTTCAAACTCTTAGTACGGGCAACTCCAGCATGAACGAACGCCGAAAGCAACTCACGCGAACCACAGCCACTCCGCCAGCGAATCCAACGTCAGCAAATCCGGCCGCAAGGCGCGACTGGCGCATGGGTGGAATCACCGTTCCTGAAGTGGAAGATTACTTCTACGCCCTGCTGCCGCCTCGCGACGACGTGCTGGCGGAGATGGAAGTTGAAGCCGGCAAAAATAACGTGGCCATTGTGGGTCCGGCGGTCGCCCGCGTGTTATATCAACTGGCCATCATCGGCGGCGCGAAGAAGATCTTCGAAATGGGCTCGGCCATCGGCTATTCCACGATCTGGTGGGCGCGGGCGGCGGGCGAGGGCGGACGCGTCATCTATACCGACGGCGACCCCAAGCGCGCAGAAAAGGCGCGCCGCTACTTCGACCGCGCGGGCGTCAGCGAGCGCATCACGGTTCGCGTAGGCGATGCGCTGGAGATTCTTTCGGAAGAGAAATCGCAGTATGACATTATCTTCAACGACGTCGATAAGGTCGATTATCCGCGGGTGTTTCGCTTAGCCCTTCCACAGGTGAAAAGTGGAGGCCTTTTCATCAGCGATAACGTGCTCTGGAGCGGCAGAGTCGCCCGACCGAATCCCGATGCGCAAACCAAGGCGATCCTGGAATTCAATAAACTTATTTGCGAGTCAAAGGATCTTTTTACGACCATCCTGCCGATTCGCGACGGGCTTGCGGTTTGCGTGAAGAAGTAGGGAAGCGGAACCCGGCGCGGGTGGTGCGGGCGGTGTTAGAATTGTCGCTTTCCCGTCGTCCGGCACACATCGCCCAGCGCACACTCATGACGCCCCTGACCCATTCGTCTTCGCCTATTGAACAGATACCCGAGACTCTGCCGCGCACGCTGGCCAAAGAGCCGCCGGAAGCCTCGAGCGACGTGCTGGTGGTGGGCGCGGGCCCTACCGGCCTGGCCTGCGCGATCGAGGCGCAGAAGGTGGGCTTCAAGGCCATCATCCTCGACAAAGGATGCCTGGTCAATTCTCTCTACCGCTATCCGACGAACATGGTCTTCTTCACCACGCCGGAGTTGCTGGAGATTGGCGACGTTCCTTTCACCACAGCGCTGGCCAAGCCGACGCGTCTGGAGGCGCTCGAATATTACCGGCGGGTCGCCGAGCACTATCAGTTACACATTCGCCTCTACGAATGGGTGAAGACCATCACGGGCGAAGATGGAGATTTTCGCGTCACCGCAACCAACCGGCACGGCGCGATTTGCGACTACCGCGCGCGCAAGATCGTGCTGGCCACCGGCTACTACGATCTCGCCAACCAACTGGATATTCCGGGCGAAGATCGGGAAAAAGTGTTTCACTACTATCGCGAGCCGCATCCGTATTTCGACACCGATGTGCTGGTGATCGGCGGCAAGAACTCGGCGGCCGAGGCGGCGCTGGATTTGTGGCGGCACGGGGCGCGCGTAACACTCGTGCATCGCGGAGCGCAGATCCACAACCACGTCAAGTATTGGGTGCGTCCGGATATCGAAAACCGCATCAAGGCGGGCGAAATCACGGCCTATTTCAATAGCACGGTGCAAGAGATCGGAGACGATTGCGTTGTGGTGCGAACTCCGTCGGGCGTGCTCCGGCTGCAGAACGATTTTGTATTTGCCCTCACCGGTTACCATCCGGACTTCGATTTTCTGCGCAGCGCGGGTATTGAACTGTCGAGCGAACAACTTCGCCCCGTCTGCGATCCGGAAACGCTCGAATCGAACGTGCCCGGAATGTACGTGGCGGGAGTGATTGTCGCGGGATCGAGGACGAGCGAAATCTTCATTGAGAATGGGCGCTTCCACGGCAAGCTGATCGCCGCCGACCTGAGCCAGAAGCTGGGGCGGGGCAACCCGAACGTTCCGCTGGACGCGACGTGATTTTCTCCTCATTCCAATTTTTCTCTTGACAACGAAATATGCGTAACCGTATAGTTACGCATTATGCGGAACCGATCGGTTACATATTCGACGGAGAACACGTTTCGGGCGCTGGCTGATCCTACGCGGCGCGCCGTTCTTGATCTGCTCCGCAAAGGCTCGCAACCGGCGGGGCAAATTGCTGAAGCCTTCCCGGTATCGCGGCCGGCGATTTCGAAACATCTGCGGCTGTTGCGCAGAGCGCACCTGGTGACCGAGCAGCAGCGCGGCCGACATCGGATGTACCAGCTCAATCCTGCGCCGCTGAAAGCGGTGGATTCGTGGCTGGCAGACTATCGCCGTTACTGGCAGATGAATCTCGCCAATTTGAAGACTTTTGTGGAGAGCGAATACGCCCGCGAGTTGGGCGAGAATGCGGTCAAGAATCCAAGCAGCAAGAAATAAGTCTCAGGAGGAATTTATGAAATTGTTTCGCAGGGCCATCGTGCTTCGCAAGACCATCACATCTGCCGCGATTTTGATCGCCATCCTGTCGGCCGGGGTTGCCCTGGCGGAGTCGGATGCGCACAAATCGTTCGACCTGCTGAAGGGAATGCAAGGGGAGTGGGCAGGGAAAAACCAGCAGGGACAGCCGATTCAAGTCACTTTTCGGGTGACTGCGGGCGGCTCGGCGTTAATGAGCGAAATTCACGAGCATGGAATGGATGGCGGCCCGGAGAACATGATCACCATGTTTCACATGGACGGCGACCGCCTGATAATGACGCACTATTGCGGAGCCGGCAATCAGCCGCGGATGAAGGTCGTGGCGGCGGACGCGAAGTCGGTGAGCTTCGAATTCTTTGATGGCACCAACATCGGCCCGGGCGATGGACATATGCAGCAGGTGACCTTCAGGGAGCCAGACGCCGATCACCACGTGGAAGAGTGGGTGTTTGTCGATCACGGCAAGGAAATGAAAGACCTGTTCACGCTGGAGCGGGTGAAGTGAGGCAACTGGAGAACAATCGGCGAAGCGACGCCGTGAGAGATGAGGAGGAAGGAATGACTTACATGCTCTGCCGTAATCGCGTGGCGGATTTCGCACGCTGGCGGGCGGTGTTCGCTTCGCACGAAGCGGCTCACCAGAATGCTGGGTTGCGGTTGGTGTGGCTGGGAGTGGAGGAACAGAAGAATGTTTTCTTCTTGTTCGAGGTTGCCAGCATGGAGAAGGCGCGGCAGTTCATCGGTGATCCCGCGGCGGGCAAAGCGGCGGAAGCCTCGGGCGTGATCGAGGGTGAATACCATTTTGTGGAAGATGGCGGAGGGTATGGGCGTGGGTGAGTGCTGGGTCGTCCCTCCGGGACTTTGACAATTTATCTTGCTTTTCCCAGCGCTGAAGCGCTGGGAAAAGGTGGATCGTCCCTCTGGGACTGGGTTCGCGGATCCTCGTTTTCCCGGATCGCCCGAAAATGAGTTCTCGCGCAGAGGCGGAATGGCGCAGCGGTTCGCGGGGGAAACTCGCAGCTAAATGCAAGGGTAGTCGAAATCGTGCGCTTGTTCTTTTTCAGAGAAGTTTACATCGTCGAGAAGAGAAAGGATTATTTCACCATGGCAACGACAGCAATTACTCCCGAGCAAGATACCGTTACTGGAGAAGTTTTTGTAGCGGCGCCGCCAGCGCGGGTTTTCGCGGCGCTCACCGATCCTAACCAGGTTCCGCGCTGGTGGGGGCAAGAGGGGATGTATCGAATTACAGAGTGGAAGGCCGATGTGCGGCCGGGAGGCAAGTGGTCGAGCGTTGGCGTGGGAGCCGATGGCAGCTCTTTCCGCGTCGACGGTGAATACCTGGAAATTGATCCGCCGCGTGTGCTCTCGCATACCTGGATTGCCAGTTTCGCGGGCAACCTGGAAACGGTTGTGCGGTGGGAGTTGGAACCGACCGATATTCACGGACTGCATCCCAGCGGGCCGAAGCGGGCGGGGACGGGAACGTTGGTTAAGCTGCGCCACACGGGATTCGCCGGTGCGCCACAGGCGGCGAAGGGTCACTCCGAGGGATGGACACTAATTCTTGGATGGATTCAAGCTTTTGTGGAACATGGCGAGACGGTCGACAGCAGGTCGGTGGTTAGCAAGTAGGGCCAGTCCGAGGGAGCGCAAATCGAGGAACGGAGATCGGCGGCTCGCGAGATTCGCGGGCCGCTGAAACTCTCTCTGTTTCTCGCTCAGTGGTTGAAGGGGTACTCCTGGACCCAGTGGAAGCCGCGGCTGACGAGCAGGAACTTACTGGTATCGGCCAGGCGTAGATGCATGTGCAGCCTGTGACCGTCCATTTCGCCGTCGAGAATCAGTTGATCGGTGGCGGGCCGCTGGAAGGCGAAGCTGGCTTTCCAGGTCTTGTCGTTTGGTTTCGTCAGGGCAATCGTCTGCCCGCTCGCGTTAATCGAGGCTCCGAAAGTGACGAAGGAATCGTCCATGCGCTGAAAGACCGCTCTCTGCGGGAAGTCGAAGACGGCGCGGCGGAAGCGGTCATAATCGGTGACGAGCGGCGAGCGAAGCTGACCGTCGAGGGAAAGCTCGTCGACGTTCCAGATCCCGTAGAGCGGCGACTTCGGGCGCGCGCCGCCGTAGCGATACCAGTCGCCGCGGGCGGAATAGAGGCTGCTTCCGACCATCCAGAGGCCAAAGAGAATCTGGAGAGTGAGCGCGATGCGATTGGCGCGTCTTGTGGAGAACAGTTGCGGCTGCGGCGAGGGTGCGACGCTGCGATTGAGCAGAAGGAAATCGGCCAGGCGCTCGAGATCGGGCGCGAGTAAAAACAGGGCCATCAGCAACAAATGGAATGAGAAGAGTTTTACGGGAACATCGTAGGTCATGTTGAGCATGAAGACCTGGGTCATGTCGGCCATGGCGACGAGCGCGCCGAGCATGGTGAGGCGGGGGAAGATGAGGAGAATTCCACCCAGCAGTTCGGCAGAGCCGGCGAAGGTTTCATAGGCCGGCGAAGCGCCGATCGACGACCAGAGAACGCCCATGAGAGAGAAGTTGCCATAGGGCTCAAGCAACCGGACAAGCGATGGAAAAGGCATCTGCATGGGAATGACTTTGACGATTCCGTAGCCGATCAGTTGCGAGGCGAGGGCGAATCGGATGAAAACGCGAAACCACTTGTAGAGAATTGTGTAGTTTTCGCGACGCCGGTCGAGGAGCGACCATATCCCAGATGCGACTGCGGAGAAGACCAGCAGGAAAAACGCCAACACCCAATCGAAGGTCTTGTCGCCGCTTCCGCTGCCGGAGTAAACCAGGGGCAACTGGGCGTGGAAGAGATGAGAGGCGATCCAGAAGACAATCGGCGGAATCGGCCAGTGGGAGGATGGATCCCATGCTTCCATGTTGGGGATGGAGATGAGGGCGGGTAAGATTTGCGTGTAGATGCAGAACAATGAGAAGTAAACGAAGCAGAAGCGAAATGCGACGCGGGTGGCGGGGTTCCAGTGCGGGGCACGGATTTCGGGTTGCGGCTCGGCGGTCGAGGCTGGCGCACCTACGGCGAGATTGCCCATGGCGTTGGAGTTTACACCAGGATCTGGCTGGGATTTGCGGTTTGCTGAAAAGCTCGCGTTGAAGACCTCAGTGGCTGAAGCCCTCGCGGAAGGAAAGGCTTGATCGCAGCGCCGAAAGCACTACACCCCAGCGTGCCAAAACCGGACCCTCTGGGGCCGCGGCGCTACGCCACCCAAAATCGAGCTTTTCAGCAAATTGCTTACTTTTCAGCAAATTGCTTAAATGTTACTGGGTGGCCTTCCCTCGCCTTAACGGACATCCGAATACTTGACCGAACAGCCATAGGGACGCGTCACCGGCGTTGCCACCGGCTTACCCGACATCGACTCCTCGAGCGCTAGGCTCACGTAATTGGTCGCTCCGGGAACATCCGCCAAATCGGTCGTGGGCTTGTCGTCAATCGCGCCGTTGTAAATCACAACTCCCTGGGGGTTGATGACAAACATGTGCGGCGAAGTCTTGGCGTCATACAAATGTCCAATGGTTCCGGTCGGATCGAGCAGAGCAGCCGTGGGCGCTGCCTGCATCTTCGCCATGAAGTCGTTTTCTTCACCCGCTGTCGCAAACCCCTGTTTTCCCGGTGCCGACGAGAGAATGGTGAACCACGCCACGCCCTTCGCCGTCCATTCTTTTTGCAGCTTCTGCATATTTCCGCTGTTGTATTGCTTGCGCACAAACGGACAACCGTTGTTGTGCCACTCCAGCACGACATACTTTCCGCGATAATCCGCCAGATGAATTGTCTGGCCGCTGCTGGCGAGGCCGGTAAAATCGGGAGCCGCGGCTCCTACGGTTGCCGCCGCGTAGAGTGGCTGTGCCGCGAGAAGCGCCAGAGCAACGAGGAAGAAACAAGCCGACGTAATGTAAACCAGCGTAGTGTAATGATTCGATCGCTTCATACCGCCATTGCCTCCTGCAACCCAGATGAGTAGCGCCGATGTTCTCGGCGGCTGTTGGAGCGTTTCGCCCCGGTTTTCAATGTGACGTTCAATGTGTCGACGTTTCAATGTAAGGCCGGTTCGCGAAGAGGCGAACCGAGCCGGAACAGTTATAGCTATTTTACTGCCGCACCGGTTTTTGTTCCGCCAGGCTTTTGTTCGCCGCTCCGTCGGACCGGCGCATCTACCAAATATCCCTGATCACCAATCGCCAACACGCCCTTCAGGCGGTCGACGGGCTTTTGCAGCTGATTCGATTTCTGCACGGCCAATCGAAAGCCCAGACCGGTCAGTGTCAGCTTCTGCTCGGCGGCGTTGTCGATCTGCAATTCTTCGAGCGGAAAAAAATTCGCCTGCGTTGCTTCCCGCGTGACTTTCTGCGTTAACCCGGGTCGAGGATTCGCATGATCGCTATGATCAGCCTGGTGAACACGGGTAGCGTCAATTACGAACGCATCCTTCGCATCGACCACGGTGAATTTCCACTCCTGCGCGGGGCGGGGCAGTGACGCGTGCGCCGCAGCAAACAATTGCCGCATACCGTCTTGCTCTGGGGCTGCGGCTGTCTTCACCGGCAAGGCAATCGAGAGATCGGCCTTGCCCGGAATGCACATCTCATGGCTGCAAACCAGCAGCTTCACGTGTGCGCTCAATTGTGTTGACGGCTGTGCTGCCAGAGTCGTTTCCGAGTGCATCGGCACAATCAGCAGCACTGAGCTTTCATACCCGTAATCGACGACGCTTTCGCTTCCCAGCCGCCGAGGCGTCGGCCACTCGATTGCGCCAGCGCTGATTCCCTTCGGCAACTGCCACTCCACCCGCGGAGGCTCGCCCGAATCCCCTGGATTGACCCAGTAAATGTGCCATCCGTTTTCCAGTTCAAACCGCAAGGCCAAATCAAACGAATGCCCAGACTGAATCCACTGCTTATCAGAGACGAGTTCCAGAGTCCCATGCGTAATCGGGGTGGGCGTAGCGCAGGCAATTGCAGCGCGAAGAAGCAGGACGACGCCAAGCACGAGCGGAAAACGAAACCGTGAACGTGTTCGGGGCTGGAGCATTTCCTGTTTGATGCGCGATTGGGCGAGCAGGAACCTGGTGGAATTGCGAAAGCCACTTGGCACGCTCGAACCCGAGATTCAGAAGCCCTGTTGTACCAGTTCTTTGACGGTCAGCGGACGCCGTGGCGGTTCGGCCTTCATCATTTTTTCCACGTATTTGGCGATCAGATCGGTTTCCAGGTTCACCGCGTCTCCGGGTTGGAGCGATTTAAGATTTGTCATCTCAACCGTATGCGGAATGATGGCGACGGTGCAGGTGAACGCCGATCGATCTTTTCCCAGCTTCTTCTTTTCCAGCGTTTTCCTTTCCAGCTTGGCGACCGTCAGGCTGATGCCCTCGATGGAAATTGATCCCTTGTACACGGTGTATTTCTCGACTTCCGGAGGGATTTCAATGTACAGCCAGCGGTTGCCGGAGTCGCGGCCTTGCGAGTCGAGGTCTGAATTGACGTCTGAATTAAGGATGGGCTCGAAGGCGATCAGTTTGCCGACGCCATCGACGTGCCCCTGAACGATGTGACCATCGAAGCGGCCATCGGCCTTCATCGGCAATTCGAGGTTTACCAGCGCGCCTTCGGTCATGCGCGAAAACGAGGTTCGCATCCAGGTTTCGGGAGCGAGATCGGCGCAGAATGAATTCGGTTTGATATCGAGCGCAGTCAGGCAAACGCCGCTCACGGCAATGCTGTTGCCAGTTTTCAATTCTTTCGGAGTGTTGGCCGCCTGTATCGTGATGCGGCGATTTTCGCCCGCTTGCTGGATTCTTACGACCTTGCCAACTTCTTCAATAATTCCGGTGAACATAAGAGTTATAACTCCTGTTCGAGATGGTCATGCTTCGCGAGATGGTTATCTTGACCGAAGAGAACGGTCGACAACGTTGATTTTAAGTCGCGTATGGGTCGCGAAGATAGCCTTCAACGGCGAAGTCCTCGTCGAAGCGGTGCAGTTCGAAGCGCCGCAGGCACTGCGCGTTGCCGCGCAAAGTCTCGCCGGCAAGAAAAGGAACTGCGCCTTCGCCAAAGATCTTCGGCGCATAGTAAAGAAATACTTTGTCGACTTCGCCTGATGCCAGAGCGGCACCATTGACCAGCGCTCCGCCTTCGATGAGCAGACTGGTGATCTCGAGTTTTCCCAAGGCCTGAACGATGGCCGCGAAATCGGGCCTGCCATCGGCGGTCGCCGATATCTGTTGCAGACGGACACCCTTGGCTTCGAGCACGGCTTTGGTTTGTTCTTCGGCCGTCGAATACAGAACTAGAACATCGTTCTCGGCGGTTTGAACCAGGCGCGACTCGGGCGGAATGCGGAGGTAGGAATCGAGAATCACACGAAGCAGCTTGCGTCGGCGCGGCAAACCACTGCGGTCGGTCAGGAGTGGATTGTCAGCCATCACTGTGCCAACGCCAGCGAGAATGGCGTCGTTCTGATGGCGCAGTTGCTGCACGTGGGCGCGCGCTGCTTCGCCGGTGATCCAATGATAGCCGCTGCGGGCGCCCTCGGATGCAGGCGCGGGAGAGCCAGGTTCTGTGCCGGGTTTCGTTGCGTCGGCGATTTTGCCATCGAGGGTCATGGCCGATTTCAGCGTCACCAGCGGCTTGCCGAGGAGAATGTACTTGGCAAAACTCTCGTTCAGCTTTTTGGCTTCCGTCTCGCATAAGCCGACTTGCACTGCGATTCCCGCGGCGCGGAGCTTGGCAAATCCCTGGCCCGCTACGCGAGGATTGGGATCCTCCATGGAGCAGACGACGCGGGAGATTCCGGCGGCGATTACGGCATCGGCGCATGGCGGAGTTCGGCCCTGATGGGAGCACGGCTCAAGATTCAGGTAAAGAGTTGCGCCGCGCGCAGCGTTTCCAGCATGTTCGAGCGCGAGAACCTCGGCGTGCTGGACGCCATCGTAGGTGTGCGTGCCTGCGCCAACTTCGCGGCCGGACGTATCGACGATAACCGCGCCGACGGCCGGGTTTGGCGACGCCAGGCCGACGCCAGCTCGGGCCAGATCGAGCGCCCGGCGCATGGATTGTTCGTCGGACGAAGCAGCTTCTTTCATTCTTCATCCAGTTCGGCGACGGCGGCTCCACTTCGGCCCTTCGGGGGACGCTGCAGCGGCGCGGTGCGATAGGCGTACGGGTCTTCGGGCTCGGGCTTGCGGCGGAACATCCGTTTTAGCCGTTCCAGCAATCTCTTCATATACGAGGGAGCGCGCGATTTGTTTTTCATAGTTAGTGGATTCCTGCGTTTTAACGTGTTGTTGCCTCAAGCGAACAGCGACTCCACAAACTCTTGGGGATCGAAGGGCAACAAATCTCCAGCCTTTTCGCCAACGCCGACATAGCGCACTGGCAATCCCAACTCACGCGAGATTGCGACCACCACGCCGCCTTTGGCTGTGCCATCGAGTTTGGTGAGCACAATTCCCGTGACGCCGGAGGATTGCGTGAACTGTCGCGCTTGCTGCAGTCCATTCTGGCCGGTGGTGGCATCCATGACGAGCAGGGTCTCGTGCGGCGCGCCGGGCACGATGCGTTGCGCCGTGCGCTTCATCTTTTCGAGTTCGAGCATGAGGTTTTGCTTGGTGTGCAAGCGGCCGGCGGTATCGACAATCACGTAATCGGTTTTGTGCGCCGTGGCCGACTGGAGCGCGTCGAACAACACTGCCGCCGGGTCGCCTCCAGCTTTTGTCTTGATCACTTCCGTTCCCGTGCGCTGTCCCCAGATTTCGAGTTGCTCGATGGCGGCGGCGCGGAAGGTATCAGCCGCGCAAAGTAATACCGACTTGCCTTGCCCACGAAATACCTGCGCTAATTTTCCGATGGTCGTCGTTTTGCCGGTGCCGTTTACACCGACGACGAGGATCACTTCGGGCGCGCTGTCGACTTTTGCGATCGGATGCGAAGCGGTCGAGGTGAGGATGGCTAGGATTTCTTGTTTCAGCAGGCGTTTGAGTTCGTTGACATCCTTGATCTGCTTGCGGTCGGCTTTGTCGCGCAGCTTTTGCAGAACTTCGTGAGTGGTGGTGGTGCCGAGGTCGGCGCCAATCAGCGTGGCTTCGAGATCGTCGAGAGTAGAGCGGTCGATCTCCTTGGCAATGGAAACGACATCTTCGATGCGCTCGGCCAGGTTCTCGCGCGTGCGCGCGACAGCCTCTTTCATGCGCTCGATAAAACTCGGTTTCCGTTCTTCGTCCAGACTGCCAAACAGAGTTTGAATCATGATGTAAGAACGATTATAGGAGAAGCGGAAGGATTGGTAATTTGTAATTGGTAATTTGTAATTTGAAAACCAATTGCCAATGGGTTCGAAATTACCAATTACAAATTGGTTTACGTCCGCGAGATTTCTACGCTGAGAGCATCGGCGGGTTGAAGCGGCTGCGGCGTCACGGGCGGTTGCGGTTGGGTGTTGAGGGTTACGGGCAGCGGCTTCTGAATGCGAATTTCTCCACGGTAAAACACGGCCAACAGTGCCGTCACGGCGTTGGGATCAAGGCGCTGACCGGAGAGTTTCTCAATGATTCGGAGAGCTTCGAGGGGATCATGTTCCTGCTGGTAAGGACGGTTGGTGGTCAGAGCATCAAATGTGTCGGCCACGGCGATTACCCGCGCCAGCAGCGGAATCTGATCGCCTTTCAGACCGTAAGGATAGCCGCGGCCGTTCAGCGCTTCATGATGCAGTTCGATACCGGGCAGCATCTCGCGCAGCTGAGGCACAGGGCGCAGAATATTCGCACCCTTGGTGGTGTGCGTCTTCATGATCTCGAATTCTTCCGGAGTCAGTGCGCCTGGTTTTTTCAAAATGCGGTCTTCGATGCCGATTTTGCCGACATCGTGAAGTTGCGCGGAGATGCGCAGGATCTCCAGAAATCCCGGATCCAATCCCATTTCTTTTGCGATGAGGAGGGAATATCTTGTGACCCGATCGGAGTGGCCGCGGGTATAAGGATCCTTTTCGTCGACCGCGCCGGCCAGCATCTGGATCGATCCCATGAAGAGCGCTTTGTTTTCCTCGGCGGCGCGTTTGAGATCTTCGACGAACTGCTCGAGCTCTTCGGACATGGTGTTGAAGGTGGAGGCGAGCTCGCCGATCTCGGTGCGCGTTTTCAGATGCACGCGCTGGGAGAAATCTCCGCGCGCAATGGCTTGGCTCGACCGCGTCAACACCTGAAGCGGGCTAGTGATGCGGCGTGCCGATAAGATGCTCAATCCCACGCTGACAAACACGGCCAGCCATGCCAGCAAGCGCCCGGCGCGCTGCATCTCATAGATTCCGCGATAGGCTTCTTCGCGCGGTTTTTGCACTACGACAGCCCAGTCCAAGGAGGTTACGGGGCTGTAAGTTCCGAGCATTTCGGTGGATTTCGTGGCATCTCTGACTGTGAATTCGCGCGTCTCGGCCAACTGCGCTTTGGCGCCCTCGCCGACAAAGCTGCGCACGATCTCGAAATGGGTCATGTCCTGCCCGGTGGCATATTGGGCGGTTGCCGCCGCCACCAGCCTTCCCTGGCTATCGACGACATAGGGCATCAATCCGGTTGCGCTGACCTGTTGCAGGCGGCGGATCAGATACTCCAAATCCACGACCGACCCGATCATGCCGAGAAAACGATTGTCGTAATTGATGGGCGAGCTGACGAGCATCACAGTTCGCGCAGACTTGCCGCTACCCTCCATCAACGGCTGACCGCTGTAGATGCGGCCTTCGCGAGCGGCTTGAAAGCCCCGTTCCAGTTCGCGCTGGAGAAAGGCGTCGGGTTCGATGCGGCCGGCCGAAACGCCCTTAGCATCGGCATTGAGCAGCGTGGCATAGGCAATGTCGTTCGAAGATGAGACAAAGTTTTCAACCATCGCGCGCAGTTCCGGTGTCAAGAGCTTTTGCGCGCTAAGGTCGTTGCCGCTGGCATTGGCCAGCATCATCACCTGAATGGACGATGACAAG
Source organism: Terriglobales bacterium (assembly GCA_030038475.1). Lineage (GTDB taxonomy): Bacteria > Acidobacteriota > Terriglobia > Terriglobales > Acidobacteriaceae > Acidiflorens. The sequence continues at coordinate 54,441 of JASHOU010000033.1, forward strand.
TTGCCCAGCATCATCTGGAGCGCTTCCCGATGCTGCGAAATATCGTCGGCGAGCGAGCGCGTTACCGTATTTTGCAGCAGCATTTCATTGGTCTTTAGCCGCTCGCGGTTCATGGTTTCGATCTGCTCGGAGTAGAAGTACATGGGCAGGACGCTGATCGGCAGCAGCACGCCAAGAATGACGTAGAGCAGAGGAATCCGCGCGGGAATGGGAAGCTTTAAAGACAAAGGGCAATCCTGTCGGCCAAACCCGGGGGATGGGGCTGTTCCGTGGATTCATTCTAAGTTGGTGGGCGCGGGAGGACTGAGGTGCTTAAGGTACAACGTACCGTTACGCAAGTACTCACGCGGCCGGTTACCATGAATGGCGGTTTTTGGATTTCCAGTTGCCGGTTTTTAGTGAAAACGCAGAGATTTCCAGCAAACTGTTTAGCCCAGCGCTAAGAATGCCCCAGCGCTGAAAGGGCGTAGCTGAAGGACGGCGGCAACCTTTGTGCTCGACACCGGGTCTATAATGGCTAAAGTCGTTCCGGGGTGTGGCATGTTGTCCTCGTGCATTGGTTCTCGGCGGTTGACCATCCTCGTGATTTTCTCGTCGTTAATTTTCTCCCCGTTGGCGCTTGCCGATAATTCTCAGCCGCCAAGACTTTCGAGGGGAACGCGCGAACAGATCATGCACGCCTTTAATGACGAACTGGTCTATATCCGCACCAACTTTCCCATGGGACGGACCGGCCTGACGCTAAGAGATGGAAAGCTAACGCCGAGCGGCGAGCAGCTGCGGCAGATGATGGCGCTGTGGGGGCCGGCGGCAAAACCGGGCGATATGGCCCGCATCAGCGATGTCACCATCAAGAACGACTACATTCGTTTTGAGATTAACGGCGGTCCGCTCAAGAAGCAGAAATGGTATGAGCACATCACCATTGTCGGCGCAGATGCCCAGGTACCCGTGAAGCCGTCGGATCCTTCGACGAACGCACGTGGCTCGTTTGTCGATCTCTACTTTGATAACTACGTGCCGGAGATGACCGGGCCGGAGTTGAAGCGGTTGCTGCGTCCGGTGTTCGATTTCGATTCCAAATCTGCGCGCGATGCCTATCTTGAAACCGTCTCTCCGAAGCTCAAAGAAGCGATCGTGAATCACCATGTGCTGGTGGGAATGAACCAGGAGATGGTGATCTATGCCATGGGACGTCCGCCAAAAAAAGTGCGCGAGAAAGCCAACGAAGTCGAGTATGAAGAATGGATCTATGGCACTCCTCCGGATGATGTGGATTTTGTGCGCTTCGTGGGCGACGAAGTGGTGCGCGTGGAGACCATGAAGGTGGATGGCGAGAAGATCGTGCGCACCGAGAAAGAAGTTGAAGTTGAGGGAACAGCGGTTGCGAAGAAGCAAGACCGTCCGGCGAACGCGCCCACGCTGCGGCGTCCGGGAGAAGAGATGCCCGAGTCCGGGCCGGCCAATCCGAATGCCACGCCGCCAGTCGCGCCGCCGCAACCGCCGCCGGGCGCTCCGAGTGGAGATCCGGGGCCGAACTGGAGTTTACCGCCTACGCCGTCTGCCAATTAGAGGTAGGAGTAATGGTGGTCAGCGGAATCGGATGCTGCAGCTTATTTGCGTCACGTTAGTTACGTTGTTCCACATCGCGCAGTTAGCGCCTGCGCTATCGGCCGCTCGACATCGGGACTCGACCTTCAGTGGCTCGACCTTCTAAACTAGAAGTGTGAAGATTGCCCTCGGCCAGATCAATCCAACGGTTGGGGATTTTTCTGGCAATTCCGCAAAGATCATCCAGTTTGCGCTGCAGGCGCAGAGCGCCGGCGCCGGGATGATTCTGTTTCCTGAGCTCGCCGTCTGCGGTTACCCACCGCGCGATCTAGTGGAGTGGCCGTGGTTTGTGGCGCGCTGCCGCGCGAGCGTCGAGAAGATTGCGGCGGAAACTGTGGGAATTGCTGTGATCTGCGGGACGGTGACTCCGGCTCATGCGGAATCCGGCAAAAAAGTCATGAACTCGGCTGCGTTGCTGCGCGACGGACGCGTCGAGTTCATCCAGTCGAAGATGCTGCTGCCGACGTATGACGTCTTCGACGAGATGCGCAACTTTGCTCCTGCGAAGAGCCAGCAGCTGTTTGGTTTTTGCGGCAAGCAGATGGCTTTGACCATTTGCGAAGATGCGTGGAACGACAAGCGTTTCTGGAACCGGCGATTGTATGGCGTCGATCCGGTGGAAGAACTGGTGAAAGCGGGCGGCAATTTCGTGCTCAACATCTCGGCCTCGCCGTTTTGGCTGGGTAAACGCGAACTGCGGCGCGACATGCTCGCCTCGATCGCGCGCAATCATAAAGTTCCCGTGGCGATGGTCAATCAAGTCGGAGGAAACGACAGCCTGGTGTTCGATGGATCGAGCGTGGTGATTTCGCCGGAGGGCGAGGTCATCGCGCAGGCGAAGTCGTTCGCGGAAGATCTGATTTATTTCGATTCGCAGAAGCTCACGGGAGAGATGCATGAGCAGATTGCGGGCGAGGAGGCGAGCGCTTATGAGGCGCTGGTTCTCGGCACGCGAGATTACGTTTACAAATGCGGCTTTCAGCGAGCAATCATCGGACTCAGCGGGGGCATCGATTCCGCGCTTACCGCGGCAATTGCAGCGGATGCGCTGGGATCAGAGAACGTTATTGGCGTCGGAATGCCAGGTCCGTACTCTTCGCCAGGGTCGATTGACGATGCGCGGGATCTGGCTGCGAACCTCGGGATGCGTTTCGAACTAATGTCGATTGACGGCATCTACGATGCGGCGCGCGAAGCGCTCGCGCTGGCGTTTGCGGGAATGCCGCAGGATGTGACCGAAGAGAATATTCAGTCGCGCGCTCGCGG
>JASHOU010000034.1 GCA_030038475.1 Terriglobales bacterium
TCCCCCCCCCCCCCAGAAATGCGCTAAGGTGTTGAAGGGTAATAACTTACAGTATCGGTGGTTCAGTATTGCACACGTTGCGTGCACATGTCTGTGATGGTGGTTACTGGCTGGATGTGATGAATGAGCCAGGTGCGTGAAGTGGCCGAGCCGTTGACTCACCTGGACGCGGCATTCGCCGCCGCGAAAGTCGAGGGACGGACCTCCCGTTAAATGGTGCGCGCGAGTTTGTCCTGCGCAACTTCAAGATCGTAGGAGGATTGAAGGTTCAGCCAAAAGCCCGCGCTGGTGTTGAAATACCGAGCCAACCGCAAAGCGGTATCTGCAGTAATGCCTCTTCGCCCGTGAACGATCTCGGCAATGCGCGTCACCGGGACGCGTAAATCGAGGGCCAGCCGATTCATGCTAAGGCCGAGCGGTTCCATGAAATCGGCGCCCAGGATCTGGCCGGGATGGATGGGAGAAGAAGTTTTTCGCGCTTAGCCATTGTGCTCCTCGTCGCACCAAGTGCGATCGTCAGTGGTGCTCGCCAGAGTTGAAGGCGGGCCCCCCTCGCCGTCAGAACTAGCGCAATCTAGCCGAGGTAAGGTCTCGCAGGTGCGGGGGACGCTGGGAGCCACATTTTTTGAATATCTTGTCGAAGAACGGCCCCAGGGCATTCGCAGCGTCTTCTATCCCGTCATAGAGACCGCCGTCCGCGATCGTGTTGCTCATGCAAATTGGTCCGCCGAACGCGTGGTAACCCGTCTGATTCTGCACAGGAATCGATAGAGTCATTCTCGCGATGCCCTCAAGTCCGGCAATCCAACGAAACGGGGGCTTAATTCCTAGATTTCCGAGGAACCTTGTGTAGTCACGGAAGCGCGTAATCAATCGGTCCGCGATCTCACCGAAATAAATCATCTTGTAGTCACCTAGGTTCAGCAGATAGGTATCAATGCTCCAGACTTCGCCGGTGAAGAATGCGAACGCGACCGCGCTCGTGACGTGACCTTGCGAATGATCGACTAGGTCGCAAACCCCAAATCCGTCCTCCGCGATCACGTACTCGATATCATTGTCTATGAGCGGCCTGAGGACGAAGCCACGCTCTGCCGCGTTCTTCAGTTCGGGGGCAGTGAATTCCTCTCTGGGTGGTTCAATCGGTATAAGACGTAGCCAAACGGCCCTCCCTTGGGCTAATGTCACATCGAATTGGGGCTGGGGAAGGATACGCATCTGGTCCCATTTCATGCCGAGCGCGGCTCCATTGGGTCGAAACCGGGCCGCCCCGTCCCTCGGTTCTGCGGCGGGAAACGATGGCTTCGCGAAGACCTTGCCTGAATGATCGAAGCCAACGCCACTGTAGTTGTTCACGGTCACCGTAGCCGCCGTGACGCCACCGGACTGATTCACCGACACGACCGGCGAAGAAAAAATGAGTAGCGAGCCCTCCTCCGCTTCTTCGTCCGGAAGTGCGGCCGCTTTTGCGAGATGGCGCTCTTTGATCTGATGCAGCCGTTCCACCGGATACGACTCCTCATCGTCGTCGATGACGTCATGGTGTATGCCGCAAAGGAGAATAAGGTTTTCGTAGCCATGTCGCTCGTCATCCGTTTGGCTCGGGTCATACCGAGGACCTTCGGGACTCTTAGCCTTTATGTGACAAACTTTGCCAATGACGGCCTTTCCCACGATTAAGGCTCGCGAGCATTTCGGAAATGCACACAAATTTCCCGACTCGGCAAAGAGCCGTTTGATCGTTTTTAAGCTAGGCTCCTTCGGCCCAGTCCTTTGCTTCGACGCTGACACTGCGGCCCCTCTAACAGGTGTTCACATTTTCTCAAAATCGTGGCTAGCGGACCATCTCTCATCTCGCTTCGCCTAAGGCAGGCGGGTATCAATGCCAAGGCTCTCCGCAGCTCGGGGGAGAGGCTTATGTCTTGTCCAAAGAACCTGGACGGAGCGATAAAGGCGGAGCCGAGGATCAATGCGGCCTCGGCCGGCGGCAAGAATGTTCTTCAATTTCGGCATGGCGCCCTCCAGCGATGCCAGGCGGCGGGCGCTCTCGCGCTCGATGAGAGCTTTGAGTGTCTCGCGAATCAATGCCGTTTTTTCCGCCACCTCAACCGCAAGTGCAAAGGCGGCGGACAAGAGTGTCCGCCCTACACGAACCGGCTGGATTTTCTCGCCGTCGCGAGCCTTCTCCGTGTAGATGTGGAATCGCCCCGTTGTGTTAAATCTAGTCCATGAAATTCCACACCGAATATCTGACCCTGCACACGAAAACCAAGCGCGCTTACGTTCACCTGACGCCGCAGGTCGAGGCGGCGCTGAAAAAATCTGGAATTAGAGACGGGATGATTCTGGTCTCGGCGATGCACATCACGGCTGGAGTCTACGTCAACGACAACGAGAGCGGATTGATTCAGGACATCGATCAGTGGCTGGAGACGCTGGCTCCGTTCAAGCAGAATTACCGGCATCACCAGACCGGCGAAGACAATGGAGACGCGCATTTGAAATCACTGATCATTCATCATGAAGTGATTGTGCCGGTCACGAATGGAAGGCTCGACTTCGGCCCGTGGCAGCAGATTTTCTACGCGGAATTCGATGGCCAGCGCGACAAACGGGTCATCATTAAAGTCATGGGAGAATAGGCTAGTTGGTTTATCCTCGTAGGCGCCGCATTCGGCAACATGAGATTCACTGAGGGCACCGACGACATGAGCGAAGAACTCAACGAATTGCACGAGCACGCCGAGCACGCACGCGAGCATCCCGATCTGGCGCCGGTAACGCTGACCATGGCCGTGCTGGCGGTGCTGGTGGCCACGGTTTCGCTGCTTGGCCACCGCACGCACACCGAAGAGATCATTTTGCAGAACAAGGTCACCGACCAGTGGGCGTATTACCAGGCCAAGAATATCCGGCGGCACACCGATGAGTTGTTCGCCGATATGACAAGTGTGATGGCCGCGAAAGACGCCGAGGGGGCGACTAAGCTTCAGGAAAAATACCGGGCCGAAGCGGACCGTTATAAAGAGGAGCAGAAGGAACTCGACAAGCAGGCCCGCGAAACGGAATCCGAAACCGAACGGGCGCGCCGCAAAGCGGATCGGTTCGACCTGGGTGAGGTGTTTCTGGAAATTGCGCTGGTGATCACTTCGATCACTTTGCTTTCGGGGCGGCGAATCTTCTGGCACATCGGACTGGTGATGGCGGCGGCAGGCATTTTTGTTGCGGCTTCGGCGTGGGTGGTGAGATAGGTAAGTTTCGATCCGAAGAGCTTTAACCACAGGGTACACGAAGATGCACGGGGGCGACTCAAGACTTGGTTACATTTCGAGGAGTCGAATTGTGTTTTCGGGACGTTCTCTCACGATGCTTCAGCAACGTTTGACGATCGGCCTGCTTTGCGCACTGTGCTCTTCCTTCGCGCTCGTAGCGCAGCAGGCCGCGACCGTACCTGTGGCCATTCATGTAAGCGACCCCACCGGAGCCAACGTCGCGCACGCGCAGGTCCGGCTGGTGCCGGCGGCAGATAAGAGTCGCTCGAAGCTAGAAACCGACGACAAAGGACGAGTCTCCATCAACCTGAAGCCTGGTCCTTATGCGTTGTTTGTGTCGGCCGCGGGATTCAAGACGACCGCGCAGCACGTTGATGTCGCCACGGCCGCCGACAAGAGCAGCGGCAGCCAAGTTGCCGGTCAGGTTGTTCAGGTAACGCTACAGATAGGCGAGGTTAGTTCGCCAACTCCGATTTATCCGGCGGGAAGTGCGGCGGATCGACTTGTCCTCGTCGCCGACCCGTATCACGCTCCCGTTTCGCTTTCACCCGCTGAGTTTCGGGCGCTACCGCACTCGACGATCACGGTACACAACGGGCACACCAAGGCAGACGAGAGTTACTCTGGCGTCGCTCTTGGCACTCTGCTGGCGATGGTGAATGCACCCATCGGCGACGAATTTCACGAGCAGGCGCTCACCAGCTATCTTATAGCTACCGGCTCCGATGGATATTCGGTTCTTCTTTCTCTCGCCGAGATCGATCCTGGGTTTCATGCCGGTCAGGTAATCGTGGCCGATAGCCGCAATGGCGAGCCGGTCGGCAAATTAGGGCCATTTCAGTTGATCGTTACGGATGACAAGCGTCCAGCACGGTGGGTGCATAACTTGGTGTCCATTAGCCTGATGGCGGCACGCTGAGGAAACGCTAAACACACGCTGCAGGAGTTTGGGGATTAGGTCGACTAGGTCTTCTTCGTAACCAACGAGCGTGTGAGCCTGGTCACATCTAAAGTGTTTGATAAACAATGACGAGCATCCGTCGGACGCGACTCTGTTTCGTCAGCGCCACACGGGGAAGCGCGATGGCAAAAGCGGTTCTACTTATCTAACTTCCTGTTGAGCACGGATTAACCGTTTCTAATCCACCCTCCAGCGGTTCGGCCCCTCGCGTGCATTAACCTTCCCGTTCTCTGGCCGCAAAACTTACCGAAGACTGGACCCAGCCAATGCTCCATAAATGCGCCAACCCCTCGTGTAGCGTTCCGTTCCGTTCCTTGCGCGAAGGCAAGTTGTTTCTGGCAGAAACCTTGCCTTCCGACTTTAGTCCCGCGTTCGACGGGCAGCGGCGCAGGCTTCGCCGGCGTGAACATTTCTGGCTTTGTGACGCTTGTGCGGCGCACTTCACCCTGCGATTCGACCCGGCTCTTGGGATGCTGACCGTGCCGCTCACTGTGCGGGCGGGCACTGGCTTGCTGGTCCGCGCCACAGCGAGCGCTTGAACGAAGGCGGAAAAAAGGGCGCCCATGAACTACCAAATCACAAAACGCTCGGCCTGCTCGGTTTGTGGCCTCGATACTTTTCGCCACACCGGATGGTTCCTGGTGGTCGAGAACCGCTGGCTCGACCGTCTCAAGATTCTTAAGTGGCATGCCTCACTGGCTGCACAGAAAGATGTTAAGAGCGTGTGCTGCAAGCAACATCTGAAGACGCTGGTCGGTCACTGGCTATCGCAGGCCAACCTCCGCCTGCCGCCGGCAGACTACCCGCCGCTGCCGATGAGCAGTTCGCCAACGGTTGCGGACGTAGACCTCGGTCCTCACTCGGTGGGTCACCTCGTCGGCGAATTGGCGATTCATCGCGAGTCTTTTTCACGCGTCTGGTCGGGTTCGCCAGCCGCACTGGAGTGTATCCTCGACGCGCTCATCGCTATTGGAGCTGAAAATCAACCCCACGCACTGGAATGTCAACTGTTGTACCCCGCACGCGAGTCCACGCACGGACTTTCACTCCAATAGGCGCTGGCAGAGCTTAGCTCTGCCAGCGCTCCCGCCAAAGTCGCCGACCCGCCTTCGTCGTTTCTTCACAATCGACTGCGTTCTCAGGTTTGTCCTGTTATGATTTGCCACACACCCATGTTCCAACGATCACGACGCGCAGCTGCCATCGCGCTTTGGTTCGCGATTTCGGCCAGTGTTTGCCTGGTTGCGGTTGCGAAAACGCCACCCGCACTGCGCCCTGTGCGCATGGAGCAGCAAACGATTCCCATGTCCGACGGGGTTCGCCTGGCTGCGACTCTCTACATGCCCGACAATGCGAAGCCGGGCGAAAAATTCCCCGCGCTGCTTGAGTATCTTCCCTACCGCAAGGACGACGCAACCGCGGCGCGTGATTATCCCATCCACTCCTGGTTCGCCGCGCGGGGATATGTCAGCGTTCGCGTCGATATTCGCGGCTTTGGCAATAGCGAAGGCTCGCCGACCGACCGTGAATATTCCGAGCAGGAGCAACTCGATGGCGAGCAGGTTATCGCCTGGTTAGCCGCTCAGCCTTGGTCGAACGGCAAGGTTGGAATGTTCGGCATTTCCTGGGGAGGGTTCAACTCCATTCAGATGGCGATGCGTCATCCGCCGGCGCTGAAGGCGATTCTCGCTGTGGATGCCACCGAGGAACTCTTTCATGATGACGTGCATTACATCGATGGCATGATGCATTTCGACGAATACGAACTGAACATGGATTTATCCCCGGCTATGACGGGCGCGCCCGATTACTCGCTCGACGAAAAGGTGCTTGGGCCGCGATTCGAATCGGCGCCGTGGTCTCTGCTCTATCTGAAACATCAGCGGGACGGCGAATTCTGGCGCGTGCCGGTTCGTCCGCTCAGCGAAATTAAAATCCCCTGCTTTTTGATTGGCGGTTTGCTCGATGGATATCGCGATTCCATTCCGCGCATGTTCGAAAAGGTCAAAGCTCCGCTGAAAGCGATCATCGGCCCATGGAATCACGCCTTCCCTAACGATGCCGAACCTGGCCCGCAGATCGAATGGCAGAAGCAGGCGCTGCGCTGGTGGGATTATTGGCTCAAGAATCGCAACACTGGAATCATGGAAGAGCCGCCGCTCTCGATTTACATGCAGGACTGGCACGCCCCCGACCTGCACCTGAAAAACATTCCTGGAAGATGGCGCGGCGAAACGGGCTGGCCTCCGGGGAACGTGGCCAATACCACACTTTATCTATACGACGCGCATGTCTTATCCACCGATCCGGCGAAACCGGCCGCGCATCAACTGGGCTATGTTCCCTCGATCGGTGTCGAAGCCGGATTCTGGTGGGGAGATTTGACTCCCGACCAACGGCCCATCGATGCCTTCAGCCTGACTTACGATTCCGCTCCGCTCAAAACCGACTTGACCATGCTCGGACGGCCGCACGCTTTGCTCCAGGCAAGTTCATCCGCAGTCCAAGCCGACTGGTTTGCCAGACTCTCAGATGTAGCGCCCGACGGCACTGTCACCTTAGTTACCGGAGCCGGGAGTAACGGTGCGCAGCGCGATTCGGCGTCCGAGCCGAAGGAGTTAGCGCCTGACCAGACTTACCCGCTGGATATTGCAATGCACTTATCCACGTGGACTTTTCCCAGGGGGCATCGAATCCGGCTGGCAATTTCGAATGCGTTGTGGCCGATGATTTGGCCAACTCCGTACGCGATGACAACCACGCTGCAACTGGGAGGTGAAACTGGATCGCGCCTGACTCTGCCGCTGGTGCCTCCGTCGATGTATGCTCCGCCGCAATTTGCCGCACCTGAGCCGTTGGAACAGCGCAGCGACATGCGATCGACCGGACTCCCCTGGCCCGGCGAGTGGAAGACGGAGCGCGACGAGCTCAACGGAAGAACAAAGGTTACGTGGGGCGGAAAGTCAGAAGAGACTTATCCCTGGGGGAAAGAAACCGACTCCGAGGGTATAACTTATCTGGCGGACGACAATCATCCTGAGAGCAGCTCGGTTGAAGGCGAGGCCGAGATTGTAATGGCCTTGAAGCAGCAAACACTAACCTGGAAAGGCCACTTATCGCTAACCAGCGACGCGCACAACTTCTATTACAAGTACACTCGCGAGTTACTCAAAGACGGGCAGCAGATCAGGCAAAAGACCTGGCAGGAGACGATTCCACGGGACCATCAATAGCATTGCGAATAAGGCGCTTATTCGCGGGTTAACTCGCTTTCCGTCACGCCGGCGAGGGTAACAAAACGAATCACACCGTTAGCGTCTTCGAAGATCAGACCCGTGGCGCCGTTATTGACGACCGCGCTGACTAAATGGCCATACGATCTGGGAATGCCACCGTGCGTGGGAGTTTTGTCGTAGCGCGCGAGTTCTCCTTCCTTCATGCCAGTGACGCTGACAAAGCGGATGACGCCGTCCGGACCCTCAAAAACCAGGCCCGTGCCGATGGAGTCGGAAATCGCGGCTGCGAGCCGGCCATACGACTTGGGCACAATGCCTTGTATGCGTGCGTAGGATTTCGGGGCCGCATCTTGTGTCGGCGCGCCGGCGTGGGCCACGATTGTGCTGTGGGTTCCGGCCAGGTAACCAGCCATCAACAAAAGCCCGCTTCCTAAAATCATGGGCACTCGTTTGCGCATGTGCAACCTCTCTCTAATTCACGATTCGTTGATCCGCGATAAGTCCTGACTCGCGACGAATAATGGCTTGCAGCAAGTAATCTGCGGCGAATGATTCATGCTTGGCCATAGCGGCGAGGCCTGACGGAACGCACGGCACTCCACTGGCAAACAGGCTCCGGCAATCACGGCTCGACCAGAATCTTATGCATCATGCCGAGATCTTCATGCAACAGGATATGGCAGTGAAACACAAAGGTTCCGGCGATGGTCGGATCGCGGAAATCCATGCGGACCTTCACGCTGTGATAAGGCGTTCCTGGGCCCGACCAATAAGGAATTTCGATGGTATCGCGCAGGTCGTTATTCGCCACCGGTTGTCCATCCACCTCCAGCATTTCAAAGTGAATCTGATGGATGTGAAAGGCGTGGGTTTCGAGGGCGCGGTTTTCGATCGTCCAATCCTCAACCGCTCCTACTTTGGTGGTGATGGCGGGCTTTTCGTCGGGCTCGAAAACGCGCTGCTTCTGGCCGTCGACGGTAATATAAAACTGGATGGGACCGTTGGTGCCGCCGAATTCCTCCGAGAAATAGAGCTTGCGGTTCGCGGTTACCTGCGCGTGCGCCAGATCGGAAAATTTGAGCGGGCCGGCAGGTGCAGATGCGGCACCGGACACCGACGGCGACGGCGATAATTTTTCCGCGTGCGAGGCTCCGTTGTCGACCACCTGGATGTCGGCGAGCGGTTGGGCAATATCCGGGTTTCCAGTGGGCCCGGTGGAGTAAGCCTCGCTAAAGAAGACTGCGCTGCCGCCAGAGGGCGGAGCCTTGACGATAAATTCAGCTCGTCCCGCGGGCGGGATGAGGATGGTTTCTACTTCTCTGGTCTCGGCGAGAGGATAGCCGTCGAGCGCGATCAGTTCGAGTTTATACGGCTTGTCATTGTTGAGCACCTGCAGCTGCAGAAAATCCTGGATGGTCGCGTTGCACACGCGCCAGAATTCCTTTTGACCTGCCTGCATTTGAATCACCGGCTTAAGGCCTTCGGTCGGGGCCACCACATAGTTCAGGGTTAACTGATACGGCCCGGGAATCCACGGAACGAGATACTGCTGGCGAACCATAAAAATTCGTTCCGTGAGGCCTTTCACCTCGGGACGGTATTTTTCCATCCCTTCGACCACGATGGCGCCGGCAGCTCCGCCATTCACCTGAAATTCGGTGAAGCCGTGAACGTGCGGATGGTACCAATACAAGCCGGGCGGCTCAGTCGGAGGAATCTGCATACTGTACGGAAAACCTTTTGCAAACGGCTGAATCAGCGTATCGAGCACATCATCCTGATGGCAGACAGGAGGGACATTCAGGCCGTGGAAATGCACGTTGGTGGAATCGAGGGTCGGGTCACCACCGTCGCCGCAAGTTTGGCTCCTCCCGCCGGCGGGCATATTCATCTTCATTTTGGAGGCGTCGCTATCGTCGATGTGGTTGGTGATCTCGAGGTTGAGCGTGTCGCCGGGGTTGACGCGCAGGGTTGGCGCTTCGTAGACCTGGCCGCCTTGATTGTACTTGTAGCAGTAGTGGGTGTATCCGGCTTTATCGACCGAGTGAGCCATGAGGAATCTGGCGGTGAGAACGCCGTTCTGCGACGAAATGCTGTAGGGGTCGCTAACCACACTGCCAGGCTGGGGACGAGCGGGACAATCGTCTTCTGCGGCCAGCTTCAAAAAAGAAAATCCGCAAAATATGATTACCAGCAACAAGTATCTCGACTGCACGCGCATATCGAACTCCTTAATATTTCCCAAGACTCGTCGAAGATCAAAGCGGCGAGAGAACGTCACGCCGTCGTTATTATTTCCTAGAACGATCGCGGGGGGAAAGTACCAATCGAGAGCAGTCCCACGCTGTTCGGATCGGCAAACGGCGAATTGGGCGATTCCTTCAGCGTGCATTTCCCGCCCGCCACTTCTACCGTCACCAGCGCAATCCCCGACGGATTGCCGAACTCCGCCACGTATATGCCCCCACCGTTGCCCGTTTCGTTCAGAAACCCCAATCCCGCCAGATACGACCAGTTCGCCGATTCCCCCTTTAC
>JASHOU010000035.1 GCA_030038475.1 Terriglobales bacterium
GGCTGGAAATTCTTTCATCAGGTTCGCCCTTCCCCTGCAAACCAGCGGCTTTATGTAAACGTTGGGCGAAGCCAACCTCCGAATAATGGCGTCGTAAACTGCCGAGTCATAATCACCTTCAACGATGATGCCATAGCTAGTTGCCGACATCGCTTAGCGCTCCGGTGTAGACGAGGTCGCCTAGGCCAATCTCTTCGTCCTGAAGGAGCTTCCGCAAGTGTGGCTTGTCGCCGGGGCGGCTGCAGACTGTTGCACCGTCTTTCTTCTCGACGAACACGATTTCCTCGAGCTTCATTTTGTCGACGACCACGGGCGAATGCGTCGTCATAACGATCTGCGCTGCCTGGTGCTTTCGCTCCCATTGTTCTTGGGACTGTCTTAGGACTTCCAACAAAGTGTCGATGAGGCCCGGGTGCATATAGTTCTCCAGATCTTCTACACAGTACAAACTCCCAGTTAGCTCAGGCGGGCTAAATATAAGCGACAGGTACGCGATAAAAGCAAGCTCTCCGGCAGACATCTGTGAGAGCGTTACTGGCCGCTTAAGGTCTTTCTCGCGGCTCCGCAGGACCACGGTCGATTGCTGCGTCGGCGAGTTGAAGAGACCCGTAACCTGCGGCAATGCGTCACGCAAAACCTGCTGGATGCGCGCGAAGGAGTCGTCGTAGTATTCAGCCTGAAGACCCAAAAGCCACTGTGAGAGGTTCTCACCGTGCTCACGAAGGTACTTTACTGCCGCAGTCTGATTGGGATCCCGCATGATCGAAGGAACCAGTTCGTAGAAGCGCCACCCTCCGATGCTCGATCGCAGAAAGCTGCCGGCCCATCCGAGGATTTCGAACTCCAAGATGGATCGGGATGAGTCCGGCGTAGACGAAAGCCGTTGTGGCGGATTATTTATGAAGAATCTTTCCTGACCCACATTCTCGACAAGGTCTCGCGCTGGGAGATTACCTTGCTGAACCCTGAGGGACTCTCTGGCAATGCGGAAGTTGTCGTACCTCGGCTCACCTTGGATTATGACTTCGTAATCCCACGTCCATTCGGGGCCATGAGCGTTTGTTGTACCACTGAGTGCTAATTCAATTAACTGTTCGTCACCTCCCTTCCATAAAACCTCGCCGAATCCCCCGCGGGCAACGAACGCATTTACAAGGCCCATGCTTCCGGGCGGCGGGAAGGCCATGTCATGGATAAACCTGAAAAAATCCATGATGTTGCTCTTCCCCGCCATGTTTGCGCCAACTAAGACGTTTCTTTGGCCGAGATCTAGGGTTACACCTCTCAATGACTTAAAGTTCTTCGCTCTAATCTTTGTCAGCATGTCGTTGTCCTCAACTTCGGACGACCGCACATTCCGAACGGAAGGTACTTCCGTCAGGACGATCCGTTCTTAGTCTGCATTCTACAGCTTGGAAGTGCGCAACTGAACCCGACCCACCTTATACGTATCATCACACCCACCCCGTGCGCGCCATCACAGACCTCAAACTTACCGCCAGCGACAATGAGAAATTTACCCCGCAATTCGCCGATGTTTCTAGACATAACAACTAGGGGGCATAACCCACTAGTACATATCTAGTCAGTACACACAAAAATTACCGAATCTTCTCCAGAAAAAATTTTCGCTCGGAAACAACTTGCGTCAAAATAATCTCCGCTCCGAGATACGACTCGCGTCAATCCGACCGAACTTTTCAGCCACTACCTCACCAATCCGTTCACACTCGTTTAACAATTCTCCCGTATAGTTCCGCTTCGTCTGAGATCAGTAGTTAGCTCCGTCATTGAACTCATTCGTGACCATCGGGAGATTGCAACATGGCGACCGCACCGAACCCTGAAACCACCGGCAACGAAATGGGATTGATGAGCGTGCCTCTCACCAAGCCCGCGATTCACGACAAGCTGAACAGGAGTCCGGGAAAGATCGGGATGTTGGGCTTTGGAGTGGTCCTGATTATCGGAGTGGTTTATTCCGGCTATCACCTGCTCACCGACCTCTCGACGGTGCATTCTGGATCGTTTCTGCCTTACGTCCTACTGGGCATCGCGCTGCTGGTCGCGCTTGGATTTGAGTTCGTCAATGGATTTCACGATACGGCGAACGCGGTCGCGACGGTGATTTATACCCACTCGCTCGAGCCGCATATTGCGGTCGTCTGGTCCGGTTTCTGGAACTTTCTCGGAGTCTTGACTTCGAGCGGCCTCGTCGCGTTCGGAATCATCTCCTTGCTGCCAGTCGAGCTGATTTTGCAGGTTGGAAGCAAGGCCGGTTTTGCCATGGTCTTCGCTCTCCTGGTCGCAGCGATCATCTGGAATTTGGGAACGTGGTATTTCGGTCTGCCCGCCTCGAGTTCGCACACGCTGATCGGTTCGATCATCGGCGTCGGCATTGCCAATCAGCTGATGTCTCCGAAGACGGGAACAAGCGGCGTCGATTGGGCGCAAGCGACCAACATTGGCAAGTCGCTGCTGCTATCGCCGCTGGTCGGCTTTGTCTGCGCCTTTCTGCTGTTGTGGCTGATGAAGGCGGTGATCAAGAATCGCGCGCTGTATGAAGCTCCAGTCGGCACCGAACCGCCTCCATTCTGGGTGCGCTCGCTGCTCGTGCTCACCTGCACTGGAGTGAGTTTCGCGCACGGCTCGAACGATGGGCAAAAAGGCATGGGACTGATCATGCTGATTCTGGTTGGAACCGTGCCCACAGCTTACGCGCTGAACCACGCGATCACGCACAAACAGTCGGACGATTTCATAGCGGTTTCGCAGCAGGCCGCGGGAATTCTCTCGAAGTACGTTAGCCCGGATGCGGTGATTTCGGATCCGCGGACCGAAGTGACCGATTACATCAGGACCAAAGACTTCACTCCCAACACGATGCTGGGATTGCGGCAGTTGGTCAGCGACATCGGGAACGAGACCGTGCTGTTCGGCGAGCTGGCGAAGATTCCCAATGACCGCGTGCGGAACTTCCGCAACGATATGTACGTGGCGAGCGAAGCGCTGCGGCTGATGAAGAAGAGCGGACAACCGGCAATCACTACGCAGGATTGGCAGGCGTTGGATAACTACAAGAAGCACGTGGATGCTTCGACGCGTTTCATTCCTGGATGGGTGAAGGTTGCGGTAGCGATGGCGCTCGGGCTTGGCACGATGATCGGATGGAAGCGGATCGTAGTGACGGTCGGAGAGAAGATCGGCAAGGAACACCTCACCTATGGTCAAGGCGCTGCGGCCGAGATTACGGCCATGTGCACGATCGGCGCCGCAGACTGGTTTGGATTGCCGGTAAGCACGACACATGTGCTGTCGTCAGGTATTGCCGGCACGATGGCAGCGAACGGTTCCGGGCTGCAATGGTCGACCGTGCGCAACTTGGCGCTCGCGTGGGTGTTGACGCTGCCGGCGTCAATGGTGCTCGCAGGGTTCTTGTTCTGGGGATTCAAGAATCTCTTCTGAGGCTTCGCGGATCACGCCTCGCGGCCGCGGGACTGAAGTCCTTCGTCATACTTGTGATGATGCCAATAAGGATCACCGCTCAAGCGCAGCTTTTGGCTCAGCTCGAGCGGGGTTTAAGGCCTGAGTTGAATCGTCCGTTTTAGCGGTCAAACGCAAAGTGGTCGACGCGGTTCTGCTGCCAGCAACTTTCGTTATCCTCGGTGCAGAATGGCTTTTCCTTCCCATAACTAATCGTCCGGATGCGATCAGCCGAGACTCCCTGCTGAATCAGGGTCTGCTTCAGGGTTTGGGCGCGGTTGGTTCCGAGAGCGATGTTGTACTCCTCGGAGCCGCGATCATCGCAATGGCCTTCGACCAGAACCTTGATGCTGGGATGCTGAACCAGGAAGGTTTGGTCGTTGTTGACGGTGGGTGTTTCGTCGGATCGGATGTTGTACTTGTCGAAGTCGAAGAACACATCCTTGACGTTGCGCGCGAACAACTCTTCGTCGGTCAGCGAAGGCGCAGCGCTGGCGGTGGTCGGTGTATTCACGGTGACGCGGGCCGAAGTATCCGTCGAGCCTCCAGGACCTTTGGCAACCAAAGTGTAGGTGATGGATTCGCCAGGTGCGACAGAGCGCGAACCGGATGCGGGCAGCGTTCCCAGTCCGGCAATCGAGATCTCACTGGCGTTGCTCGTCTGCCATGTCAGGACGCTCGATTGTCCTTGCTGAACGACGCTGGGATTGGCCGCCAGAGTGGCGGTTGGAGCGGGTTGAGCCGCGGGCGGTGGTGGCAGAACGACTTTGGCCGACTTCTTGGCGCAGCCTACGGTCAATAGCGATGCCAGCGCCAGCGTGGCGACGAAGACGTAAGTTTTCATGTTTTGCATAATGTGCCTCATCCTCCTCGGATGGAAGAAATGTTTGATTGAATGAAGCAAATGGCTTAAGGAATCATCCGATTCAATCGTTGCCGGCGAGACAGCATTGAGAGAACGGCATCCCGAGCGGACTGCGCAGGGTTTCGAGCAATGCGTAGAGCCACGCCGTTTCAGAGATGTTCGTCGGCCGGATTTAATCGGACTTTCACTCGCCGATTAAGTGCGAGAAAGAGCAGGATCAGCAGCGCAGAATAGCGCTGGATTCGGGCGCGGTCGGCGATTGAAAGCCGGTTGTCGGGAGCGAAATCCAAAAGAGAATGACGAGCGCAGGAATCAGAGAATACGAGTTCAGTGCGGCCTGCACGATGGCGATGCGTAGACGAAGCGCAGCTCGGGCTGCTTGCAAAGCGGTCGCCGGTCCGTGAACTACACAGTACGGCCCCTGCATAGCAGGGAACAGAAAAATCGACAGAACGCAGAGAACTGCCAGCAGGGTCAGTTCGCATCCAATGCGGCCAGAAATCATTGAAGTACCTAAATATTGTAGCGCAGGGAGTGGCTTTTTGGCCGGAATTGGCGGTTACTGGTAGTGGGCTACTTTCGTTTTCACAGCGGCGCGAGCAGGATGCCGACCCTCCGGGCGCGGGCTGGTGCGTGCGCGCCACACGGGACTCCACGTGCGATACTGAGATTTATGGCGCTGCCGGATTTCACGCCGCGGATTGGGAATGATCCTAAGTCGGTGGTGATTCATTTGACTACTGGGGCGGGGATGGAGATCGAGTGGAAAGATGGGCACCGATCTCGCTATACGTTTGCGTTTTTGCGGGATGCTTGTCCGTGTGCGCTTTGTGAGGATGAGCGAACAAAAACGGGGAGAAAACCGGGCGAACCGGCAAAGCTGACGCCGGGAACGTTGCCGATGTTCAAACCGGCGGTGAAGGCCGTGTCGGCGGAGGCGGTCGGTAGGTATGCGCTGAAGTTCTCCTGGAACGATAATCACGACCTGGGGATTTATTCGTGGTTTTATCTGCGGGAAGTGTGTCCGTGCGAGGGGTGCGCTAAGGGCAGGTCTTAGGTCTCAGGTCTTCATTCTCAATTCTCAGTTTATGACGATGCGCATTCGGCTGGCGGAGGCTCGCGATATTCCTACGCTGCGTGGGTTGATTGAAGCGTCGGTACGCGGGTTGCAAGCGGGAGATTATTCGCCGGCGCAATTGGAGGGCGCGCTGCGAAGCGTGTATGGCGTCGATACGCAATTGATTGCGGATGGAACGTATTTTGCGGCCGAGGAGACGGAAGCTTCGCACGATAAATCGAACGCGCCTTTGTTGGTCGGCTGCGGCGGCTGGAGCAAGCGGAAGACGTTGTTTGGCGGCGATCAGTTTGCAGCCCGCGAGGATTCGTTGCTCGATCCGGCGACGGATGCGGCGAAGATCAGGGCATTTTTTGTGCATCCGGAGTGGGCGCGGCGCGGGATTGGCGGAATTATTTTGGAGGCGTGCGAAGCGGCTGCACGAGCCGCAGGATTTAGGCGACTGGAGATGGGAGCGACGCTCACGGGAGTTCCTTTTTATCGCGCGAAGGGATATGTGGAGTTGGAGCAGGTGGAAGCTCCGTTGGCAAATGGTCTGACGTTGCCGATTGTGCGCATGGGGAAGGACCTCAGTGGCCAGTTCCCGGTTGCCAGTGGCCAGTGAAACGCGCCAAGGCGCTCGTGCATGCTCGGCGTTTACGAGCTACGGGCTGCGAGCTGGGGCAAACCGATTACAAGCTGCCGAATACGGATCGTTCGAAGATCGAAAACTGCTCTACGTCCTGATCGTGTCGAGGTAGCGCTGCAGGACTTTTTCTCCATCTCCTTCGAACTCCAGGAACATGATGCCGTTGCCGAATTGGGGATGGCGGGTGACGACGCGTCCTCGAACGACGACCGGACTGCCTGCGAGCCACAGAGTGGCTTTGACGCGCGCGCCGAGCGGCAAGGTCATGATCAGCTGGACGTAGCAACCGCCGCGACTGAGGTCCGTAGTCTCGAGGCGCATGGGCACGTCGTTACCATCCTCGTGAAGTTCAACTTGCACCTGGACGGTATGGCGAGCGTGACGGCGGCGATCCTGTGCAACTACGTCGGAACCGGAAGGCTGGGGATCGGGCCAATACATACTTGTCTCCATGGCGCAGTTTGCCTGCTGCTTCTTGGCCTGATCATCGGCATGAACGGCTCATGGCTTTACACCTAATTCGGAATAGAGTTCAGCAGGGTAATAGAGAACTCCGTCTTTGACGACGACGGCGGTTTTGCGGATGTTGCTGATGTTCTTGGTGGGGTCGCCGTCGACGAGCGTGAGGTCGGCGAGTTTACCGGGAGTGATCGAACCCAGATCTCGATCCATGCTCATGATTCGGGCAGCGTTGAGAGTGGCGTCCTGCAGAACGACATTCGGCGGAATGCCCGCCTGCACGTCTAATTCGAGTTCGCGATGGAGGGCGAATCCGGCCATATTGTCGGTGCCGTCTTCGATGGAGAGGCCGGAGCGATAGAGAAGACCGGCGAAGTCAATCATCTTTTCGAAAGACTTTTTGTAGGTGTCGTCCATGCCGGGTGGCGGAGTCATTCCGGCGGTGAGAAGGCCACGGCGGACTTGCGCCGGGAGACGATCGGCGACGGGACGGAAGCCGGGGGGGATTTCACCGGGGCGGGCCATGTATTGGTCTTCGAAAACGGTGAGCGTCAGGTCGAGGCGGGTGTGATGCTCCTGTAAGAGCTTGATGAAGGATTGCACGGGGGCAGAGTTGAGGTCGAGCGAGGCCGTGACTTCTCCAGGTTTGGTGAGCCGGGCTATGGTGTTAGTGTCCTTGATTTCGGGAAAGAAGTTGAGGACGAGAAAGTTGATGTGCTGAATCTCGTCGTAGCCGAGTTCAACGCATTGCGAGGCGATCATGTTGGCGGGGATGTGTCCGCTGACCCGGAGGCCGTTATTGTGGGCTTCGTCGATTATGGCGGGAACGAGCTCGGGTTTGACCGAGCTGTAGATTTTGATCTGCACGTAGCCGAGGCGCTTGTAGTTGTCGACGGCGGCGCGAGCCTCCGCCTCGGTTGAGACCAGAACCTTGGTGGGACCATGATACGCGTCAGGGCTGTCGATGATACCGGCGAGCACGATACGGGTGCCGATTTCCTTGCCGTCGATGATGCGCTGGCGGCGGGCCATCAGGGATTCGGTGTCGTTGGCGAGATCGCGAACCGTGGTGACGCCGGCGGCCAAGTTGAGCAGGCCGTCGTTATCGCCGACGTGAGCGTGCATATCCCAGAGCCCAGGAAGCAACGTTTTGCCGGTGGCGTCGATGACGTCAACGCCATCGGCAACCCGCCTTCTTCCTTGGTGCCGTTCAACGCTGACAATGCGACTGCCGAGTGTTATGACATCCTGGTTGATAATAAGTTTTCCAGATTCAGCGTCGAAAACGTTGGCTCCGGCGAGCAGGATGCCTTTGGGCGGATGGTGCGCGAGCCTGGTAGCTAGATCGGCGGAGCGGGACTGTTTGACTTTATTCTGGGCGTCGAGGAGGGTGTGGATCGACGACTCCCAACCCTCGGGAACGATGGCGCCCCAGGTATCGACGCTGGCAAAGAACTTCCCGGGATCGCCAAGCCAGATATAGGTTGGCGCGAAATCCAGTCCGCTCACGGCGTAGAGGGAGATGTGTTCTTTGTGTCCAGCAGCTTCGATGTCGAGTTGGGTCATGCGCTGGACGTGTGCCTCGCCTTCGGGGAGCAGAATAATCTTTCCTCGGTTGTGGAGAGCGGCCTGGGCGAGCAGTGCGATTT
The DNA here is from genome assembly GCA_030038475.1 of Terriglobales bacterium. Taxonomy (GTDB): domain Bacteria; phylum Acidobacteriota; class Terriglobia; order Terriglobales; family Acidobacteriaceae; genus Acidiflorens. The sequence continues at coordinate 8,160 of JASHOU010000035.1, forward strand.
CCGACGGCGCGCCGTTGAGAGCCGAATAGTATGCAGGGGCCGATATTTTCTTCTCGCCTTGTTCGTCGTTGTTCTTCCAGCGGGCAGTGCCGGCATCGAGGGAATAATTTTCGTTGACGGGGGATTTCAAATAATCGTTGCCGGTGATGGTCTCCGACACAGGGAGACCGTTGGAATCGAGCTTGAGGATGCTGGTGGTTTTGGGGCCGCGTCCACGATCGTTGAATTGAAAAAAGATGTGGAGGGCGCCGTCGGAGCCGGTCCAGACGGCTTGCTGGCCGGCGAGATTGCCCATGAGAAGGAAGGAATAGTGTTCGGCGCTGGCGGGAATGTCGGATGGCAGCGCGGGAGCGGCGGGTTCCGCAGGTTGCGACTGGGAGGACGACGTCTGCTGCGACCAGAGAACCGAAGCGAGAAAAATTGGAAATACCAGCACAAATATAAATATTTTCTTCATGAGGACCCTTTCTGGAAGCGGAGCGCGAGGTGAGAGGTCAGATTGCGGAGGTCAAAAACCATAGAAGTCAACACAAATTTTGGCTTCTGCAATCTTAACCTCTGCAATCTGACCTTTCATTTCTCACTTGTTGTCGTGCGCTACAGTATAATCTTCGCCTTGAACGAAACCCCATGACCGACAGCGCACACGTTACCCCTTACGAGCCGGAGCCGGTGAAAGCCGGCATGGAGATTGGCGACATTCTCAAGATTCTTCCGCATCGTTATCCATTTTTGTTGATCGACCGTGTGGTCGAGCTGGAGCGGATGAAGAGCATTGTCGCGGTGAAAAATGTTAGCATCACCGATCCTTTTTTTCAGGGGCATTTTCCAGGCAAGCCTATCATGCCTGGCGTGCTCATCGTGGAAGCGATCGCGCAGGCAGGTGGATTGCTACTGCTCACTGAGGTTCCAAACCGGGATGAGCTGCTGATGGTGTTTACTGGGATTGAGAAGGCGCGCTTTCGGCGTCCTGTGCTCCCGGGGGATCAGCTGCGCATTGAAGTCGGAGTGCGGGCGTGGCGGGTGACGGCGGCGCGGCTGGAGGGCAAGGCGTATGTCGATGGCAAGGTTGCAGCCGAAGCGGTCGTGACTTGCCGGCTGGTGCCGAGAGGAACGAACACAGACAGTGCGGAAGCGGAGGAGAATTTGTAATTTTCCCCCGCGATTTCCGAGTACCGATGCAAATTGAAAAATTACGAGATTGCCAAACTACAAAATGTCCGTCCATCCTACGGCAATCATTGATTCGAAAAGCAAGATAGATCCATCATGCGAGATTGGGGCTTATTGCGTGATTGGACCTGAGGTGGAGCTGGGCGCAGGCTGCCGCCTGGATTCGCACGTGGTGATGGAAGGACCCACGAAAATTGGCGGCGATAACCGATTCTTTCCTTTCACTTCGATTGGCCTAGCTCCGCAGGATATTACATACGCGGGCGAAGCGACACGGTTGGAGATTGGCTCGCATAACGTAATTCGAGAGTTCGTCACCATCAACCGCGGCACCATGAAAGGAGGTGGGTGCACGCGAGTCGGCGACCATAATTTGATTATGGCATACACGCATATCGCGCACGATTGCCAGATTGGCAGTCACATCATCATGGCGAACGCGGCCACGCTCGGCGGGCACGTGACCGTCGAGGACTGGGCAACGGTCGGAGCGCTGTGCCCGGTGCATCACTTCGTGCGGATTGGAAAATATTCGTTCATCGGCGGAGGAACGACGATCACGCGCGATGTGCTGCCGTTTTCGAAGACGTCTGCAGAACGGGGAACTCACGCCTACGGAATCAATGCCGTGGGACTGGAGCGGCGCGGATTTACGAAAGAACGGGTTGGGAAGATTCATCACGCCTACAAGGTCCTGCTGGCTTCGAAGCTGAATACTTCGCAGGCGCTGGAGAAGCTGCGCGCGGAGCCAGATCGCGGCGACGATATCGAGATGCTGATTCAATTTATCGAGGCATCCGAACGCGGCATCATCAAGTAGCGGCAGTGCTACTCGCAGTAGACTTTTACCTTTTTCCCATTGCCTTTATCGATGTCGATGTTCATATTCTCGATGGCTTCGGCCCACTCTTTTTCATTCATCTCACAGCAAGCCGAGAGGTCCAACCCAAGTTCGGCTAATTTTTCATTGACTTTCGTCGGGAGCACTGCCAATAGACCGGTTCCGCTGCGCATGAATGCCAGCGGCATGCGGATATTCACCTGTTTTTCGCCCGGCTTCTCGATCACAATGCGCATGAAGCGCGGTTTGGCGGAGGCGGAAGACGAGTTTGCGTCCGTTCGCGCATCGGCAGAAACTGGCTCCGCAATTTTTTCCAGAAGCTTCTCGGCGTCGGCAACCGAGATGGTGCCCTTCGTGAGCATCTCCAGCACTTTCTTTCGTTCTTCGGATCTTTCTTCGGACATGACTTCCTCCTTGGCGTTTCTTTTCTCAGCTCAGTTTTTCGAGGGCCTCGTCGACGGTGAGTTCTCCGCGAGCTAACTGTTCTAGGACATAAAGGTTGGGCGAGGGCGCGGCAAAATTCTGGTCGAGCGCCGCGCCGATGGCGTTTAGACGATTCTTGACGGTTGGGTAGCTGATATTGAACAGGCTCTCCATTTTCTTGAGCGAACCGTGATGGCGAACGAAGGCGATCACAAAGGCCTGATCGTCAATGCTGAGATTGGCGAGAGGAGAAACTTCGAAACTTCCCTCGACAACCAGGGCACAAGAGGGACAGGCCATGCGCGCTACCTTTAGCGGACGTTTGCAATCGGAACAGGTGGCCTTGGAGATATCCATATCGACTATCAATAAATTTACAATATAAATGTTTTTATCTTAAGTAATTAATATTGTCAAGTATAAAATTAATATTATTTATTCCTAATTAGCGGAATCCTCTAGGGCAGAAATTCTGCTTCTCATTTACACTGGGCTGCTTATGGCGCATCCGGGAAAGATTGGTCTGATCGCGGGCAATGGGCAGTTCCCTTTCTTAGTGCTGGATGCGGCTCGGGCGCAGGGGTTTGAGGTGGTGGTAGCGGCAATTCGCGAGGAGACCTTTCCCGAGATTGAGTCCAAGGGCGCGGCATCGGTGCACTGGCTTTCGCTGGGAGAGTTGTCGAAGCTGATAGACACTTTCAAAACTGAAGGCGTCACTCGCGCTGTGATGGCGGGGCAGGTGAAGCACAAGCAGATTTTTTCTGCCATCAAGCCGGACTGGCGGCTGGCGAAGTTGCTGCTCTCGCTCGGCACACGCAATACGGATTCTCTGCTCGGCGCGGTGGCGAAGGCACTGGCGGATGAAGGCATCTTGCTCGAGAACTCGACGGCGCTGCTTGAACCGCTGCTAGCGAAAGCGGGAGTGATGACGCAGCGGACGCCAACGGACCAGGAGCGGAACAACATTGAGTATGGGCGGATGGTGGCGCGGCGGCTGGCGGAGCACGACATTGGACAAACGGTGGTGATCGCAGAAGCAGCTTGCGTGGCAGTCGAAGCCATGGAAGGAACAGATGCGACAATCGGGCGGGCAGGGGAAATCATGCGGTCTTTGGATTTAGATTCGGAATCGAACGGTGCGCCTTCGATGCTGAGCCGGGCGCTGACAGTGGTGAAAGTGGCGAAGCCGGGACAGGATCTGCGGTTCGATGTTCCCGTGATCGGCGTGAAGACGATCGAGACGATGGCACGGGCAGGTGCCAGTTGCCTGGCGGTCGATGCCGGGCGATGCTTGATGCTGGAAGGGGAGAAGATCGTGCGCGCGGCGGATCGGGCGGGGATCGCGGTATGCGCGGAGTAGAAGAACCTCACAACGAAATGGAGGTAATCAATGTCTGAAACGGCTCGCATTGCGGATCAGCTGCGGCGCGTGTTTTATGGCGGCGCGTGGCACGGAGATTCTTTGTTTGAGATTTTGAACGGGGTTACGGCTGGGCGGGCAGCGGCGCGTCCTGTGGCGAATGCGCACACGATCTGGGAGCTGGTTCCGCATATTGCGGCGTGGGATGGAGCGGCGCGGCGGCGGATGACCGGCGTCGCCGTCAAACTTTCCGCAAAGAAGAATTTTCCTCCGATTACGGATACTAGCGAAGAGGCATGGGAAAAGACGCTGGAGCAGGTGCGGCGAGTGCATGATGAGCTGATCGATGCGGTGGAGAAATTTCCGATTAAATCGCTCGACAAGCAAGTGCCGGGAAAAACCGGCACGCACTATAACTTCTATTACATGCTGCACGGGGTGGCGCAGCACGAGCTGTATCATGCCGGACAGATTGCGCTTCTGAAGAAGATGTGAGGACTCTGTGGAGAGACCTCCGTCCGAGGGCGAAGGTAGATCATAGGAAGTAGGACCTTTCGACTTCGCTGAGCCCAATCGCTCCGCCCTCGCCTCGGCTCCGCTCAGGACGACACGGTTAAGAGTGGCTTGTGCGACAATAGCGCGTTGTTTCTTCTGCGCGGAGCACGCATCTGAGCCAGAAACCTCCCAGCAAGGCATCTCCAATTCATGTCGCTGTGGTGGGCGTAGGCGCTTTCGGGCGGAATCACGCCCGCGTGTATCGCCAGCTCGAAGAGGCGGGAATCGTCCGGCTGGTGGGCGTGGTCGATGCGGATACAACGCGGGCCAATACCGTCGCGCGCGAGTTCGAATGCAAAGCGTTCGGCTCGGTGGGGCAGATGCTGACCACGCACAGTGAAGTGCAAGCGGCTTCAGTGGCGGTGCCGACGGTTCTGCATCTGGAAGTAGCGCGCGATCTGATAGAAGCGGGCGTGGATGTGCTGATCGAAAAGCCGCTGGCGGCAACGCTCGGCGAGGCCGACGAATTGATTCGTCTGGCGTTGACGCATCAGCGGGTGGCGCAGGTTGGTCATCTGGAGCGCTTCAATCCGGCGGTGCGGGCCACGCTGCCGCTGATCAGCCAGCCGATGTTTTTTGAAGTACATCGGCTGAGCGTGTTTTCTCCGCGGGCGCTGGATGTGGACGTGGTGCTGGATCTGATGATCCACGATCTCGACATTGTGCTCACATTTGTGAAATCACAAGTGAAGGAAATTCGCGCAGTAGGTCTGCCGATTCTTTCGCGGAAGGTCGACATTGCGAATGTCCGGGTGGAGTTTGAAACGGGATGCGTGGCCAACTTTACGGCGAGCCGGGTTTCCACCGAACGCGTGCGCAAGCTACGATTCTTTCAGCCGAGACAGTATATTTCGATCGATTATGGACGGCAGGATGTGCTGGTATTTTCGGTGGGCGATGCGTGGGGCACGCAGCCTATTTTCATCCAGCCGAGCGTGAATCCGCAGATCTCGATGGCGAAACCTCCGGTTACGGCGGAGGAGCCGCTGCTGGCTGAGATCAAGGCGTTCTTGCAGGCTGTCGAGGAGCGCTCGAAGCCGGTGGTGCCGCTCGAAGACGGGCGCAGGGCGCTCGCCTTGGGACTTGCGATTCTGCAGGAAATCGCGCGGCACGCGGGACGGGTTGGGGTGGGCAAGAATTAGGGAGGCGGTCTTACAGACGGGCCGGAGGAGCGACCGCTCTTCCCTCCCTGCGTCGGGCCAAGCCCATCCCAACCTCGCCAAAGACGCGACATTAGGATGGGGCACCCGGCCTTCCTATTTGGGCTCGCTATTGCTGGGGTGGGGGAGCCTGATCGCCGCTGGGCGGACCGTGGCGCCGGCCCCACTGTTCACGGCTGGCCTGCATTTTGTCCCAGGTCTTCTGCTGATCAGGGTCAAGCAGCGCGCGAATCTGCGTGTCGGTCGTCTTGTGGATGTCCATCATTTTGCTGCGACGATCCTGCTGCGAAAGCGAACTGTCCTGGCGCAGAGTTTCCATCTGTGAGTGCTCGGATTCGAAAATGCTCTGCACTTTGGTCTGTTGATCGGCGGTAAGGTTGAGTTTCTTGGTCAGTTCCTGCGTGCGCTGGGCGGGGTCGGGCGGACCGTGATGCCAGCCGCCGTTGGCCTGCGCTGGCTGACTGTTGGACGAGCTATCCTGAGCGAGGGCGAGAGTTGCGCCGCTGGCAATGAGGCTGGCCGCGAGAATGACAAGAAGGTACTTTTTGAGCATAGGGATCTCCTTTGGCGAGACGACGTGTCTACCTCTAGGAATGGAATTATGCGCCGGAAGTTGCGCGGAAAACAGCATTCGGATAAAACTTTGCTTAACTTTACAAACCATCGCGCTAAGTGAGTTGCGGCGCTTCAGATTGGAAATTGTTCCGCGCGGGAAAGATGAAGGGCCGGGTACCAGTTATGGTGCGAGTGGTGCCTTTGCGGCCAGACGTTGCTTGAGTTGCGCCGCGAATTGTTGTGTCTGCTGATCTGAAAGCTGGAGTTGACCGTCGAGCACGAGGCTCATCTGGTCGGCGCCGTCATCCTGAAACTGCGCCTTCAACAGCGTGGCGGATTGCTGCGCAACGGGTGGAAGCGCTGACTTGAGGTCGGCGCCCTGTTGCAATAGGAATAACAGCGCACCGGCGATTTGATCGCGCAGCGTGACGCCAAGGTCGCCGGATTGCAGCAGGTCGCGAAAAAAGCCTTCGGCCTCGACGCGGGTGATTTCAGAAGAGAGGCTCAAGCCTTTGTCGGGGGCGACCGAAGGCGTGAGCTTCACTTCGACGGTGGCCTCGCCATCGGCCAAATGCACGGCAGTTTGCTGGCCGGGCGGGCAGATCCAGCGCTCGATGTGAAACGTGGCAACCACCAGGCTGGCGGGAGCGGCGGGGGTGAGCGTGGCTTGTTGCAGCTCGGCGCGCTCGCCGCAACGCGGAAACCGGGTAAAGGCGGAACGAAAAATCTCGGTGGCATTTTGCTGAACGTCGGAGAGATCGGCGACGAATTTCAAGCCGAAAAGATTCGGGTTGCTTGCGGCAGAACTGCTTGCCGAATTTGTGGCCGTAGCTGGGCTGGAGCCGCCGCCAGAGACACCCCCTGAACTTTGCGACGCACCTTGCGCCGAACTCTCTGCCGAACGTTCTTCTGAACTATGAGAGACCACCGCGCCCGACACCGGTATGGTAATGGACTCTCCGGCGATGGCGATCGAGTTCGTCACAGGAGGCAAGCTGAAGGTCACACCTTGGCCGGGTGCGGGAAAGAGGATACTCATTTCGCGGCCGAGGGCCAGCTGTTCATTTTGGAAACTGTCAAGGGCCTTATTGAGGGCGCCAGCCGAGTTGGCGATTATGGCGATTTCCGGCTTCGGAGTGTGGACGATCTGGGCGAAATTCTTGGATTCTTTGTCGAGGTCGGAATCCGCTTTGGCCAGTCTCTTGGTAAGGTCTTGCAAACCCGATTTTTGCGCGGAAGAGAGTGAGGTTAGAAAATTCTGGTTGCCGGCACGAGCTTGTTCAAGAGCCTGATCGAGGCTGGCAGCGCGATCGGTTAACACTGTCGAAGCCAGGCCTTGTTGCAGAGCCTTGCTAAGATTTTTCAGGCCGTCGCTGGCGGCCTGGGTGTACTGCGTGATCTTGGCGAAGGCGGCGCGCTGCTCAGCGGTGGCTTGCACGGCCATGGCGCGACGAAAATTCTTGAGATCGTCGGTTGTGCTAAGGCCTTGGCGAAGGGACGGGCAATCATACAGGCAGATGACCGGCGTCGCGTTGCGTGGGGCGCCACCCATAGCAGCACCGCCCCCGCCGCCACCACCACCTCCGCGCTGGGCGAGCATACCGCCCGGAGCGGCGAGCAGGGCGATTCCAACAATTGGTAACGCTATCGCGAATGCGAAACGAGTTCTCCAGGGAAACATAGGCCAAAGCACAATGAATATTGTACGTTGGAACGAGACCGCGGCCGTCACGGAACAACAAAAGTTCTGATGCCAGCGGATTGAAATTGGTGATCTCTGTGCCGGGCAGACAAGCCGAGGCGGCTGTTCGCAGCGTTGGCAGGACAGTAGCTGGCGATTACCCAGGTGCTCACTTGGTTGTCGGAAAAAATGCGACAATGGAAATGCGGCGGCAAATCCAAATCGTTTACGTAACTTTACGCAGGAAGTTTGCGATTGATTTTTCGCGTAGTCTTTTGTGCGTAGTCTTTTACAGGTAACTCGCGCAATATGTTACGCAACCTAGGAAGCCGCCCGTGGCTCTAACTCTGATAGTCTCTGCCTGATGCCGGTCACCCAAATTCCGACTCGCAATCCGCTGACACCCCCCGAGCCGCCGTCCGATCAGCGCGATTTGTTTGAAGGGCAACATTGGGAGACGGCCTACCGCGGTTTCAATCCCGACGATGTTCCGCATCTGCTGATCCAGTTGCAGGACGATCTTTCGCGAGCTCGCAAACGCGAAGCGCTATGGTTATCGCTAATTCTGCACCTGATGGTGGTGATTTTATTGTGGAACAGCGACAAGTTGATGGCGCTGCTGCCACACCGCACGGTGGACTTGGCAATTCGCGCCGACGACCATTCGAAGGACGCGACGTTTCTGGAGTTGCCGCCCGACGAACAGAAGCTGACAAAACGTCCGGAGGCGAAGGTGCTTTCGGACAAAGACCGCATCGCGACCAGCAAATCGCCGCAGATTAATCGCGAAGAGTTGAAGAAGATATTGCAAAGCGCGCATCCGGGAGATCCGGGCGCGCACGTACCGCAGCCTCCGGCACAGGCGCAGCCGCCGCAGAATCAGGTGGCGCAGAACCAGCCGCCGCAGCAAAATCGCCAGCAAGGATTTACGCCGCCGCAGCCGAGCGAGCAGACGCCGCGTTTGCAGACGCCGCCGCAGACCCAGCCAATGCCGGATTTTAACGCTCAGATGACAGCGGGCTCAGCGATCGAACAAGCGGCGCGGGCCGCAGCCGACAACCGCGGCCGCTATGGCGCCGGCAGCGGCGGCGATTACGGCCTGAGCCGCGGCGACAGCGGATACAAAGCCATCGGTCCGGCGGAGATTCTAACCGACACGATGGGCGTGGACTTCGGACCGTATATCACGCGGATCGTACAAATTGTCAAGCAGCAGTGGTACACCATCATGCCGCCGTCGGTAGGTCCTCCGATCTTTAAGCAGGGCAAGCTCATGATCGATTTTGTCATTCTGAAAGACGGCAACACGGCAAACATGGTGTTGCGCACGTCGTCTGGCGACGTGGCGCTCGACCGCGCCGCGTGGGGAAGTATCACCGGCTCCAATCCGTTCCCGCCGCTGCCAAAGGAATTTCCCGGCAAACTGCTCGGCTTGCGTTTTGCGTATTTTTACAATCTGGAACCGGGCGCGGATTTGAAATAGGCGCGTGAGCTCCGCCCGCGATTATGTCCCTGATCCTTTCCTGGGGCGAGCGATAAACCCCGCACGGCTGCGCTTTTCACTTGCTGCAGTCCTCTACTTTACGTATCTCGGCGACTGTCCCTCCGACCACGGATTGTAAGTCGCCACAAAACGCACTCGCTCCGGCCGGGGCGGATGATCGAAGAACCATATTTTGATAAATGTGCTCGGATCGGGATCGGCCAGGTTGCGCTCGCCACTCTTTTCGAAGTAGTGAGCGGCAACCTGGTTGGGATTGTCAACGATTCCGTGGACCACCTCGAGGGCGTAGCGGTCTGCCTCGTGCTCAAAATGGCGACTCACGCCGTTGAAAGCGGGAGTAGCAAGAAACGCCAGCAGGGTAATCACAAACAACATCAGCGGCAGCGAGGCCCAATCCTGGAGATCGCGAATGCCCCACTGCACACCCCATCGCGCCAACATCGCGTTTACCAGTCGATAACCGAGATACAACAGAAACAGCAAAATGAGAGCGTCGATGCAAATCTCTTTTGGAATGTGCAGCAGAACGTAATGGCCCATCTCGTGGCCGAAGACGCACAACGTCTCCGGCACCGTCGCCTTGGCGATGGTGTTGTCCCAAACGACGACGCGTTTGGAGGCGCCAAACCCCGTGACATAGGCATTCATACCCGTTGTCTTGGAGCTGGCATTCATGACGAACATGCGGTCGGGAGGAATTTCCATTCCGCCACGATGAACCACTTTTTGCATCTCCGCGAGCAGCACCGGCTGCGCACCAGCCAAAGGCTTGAAAGTGTAGAAGAGCGGATCGATGACGATGGGTTGCAAAAAGAACAGCGCCAGCAGGATAGGAAGCGAGGCGATCCAAAAATAAAGCCACCAGCGTCGCGGGCTACGCCGGATGACGAAGTAAAGGACGCCTACCAGCAGCGTGGCCACGATAACCATAATGACCTGCTGCAGGATCCAATCGTGGGTCCATGCTCCCCAGGTTTGCACCGAGAGGCCATAAGCGCGCTGCAGCGACTCATCCCATATATCGGAGGGGACGCCGAGGACCGCGACAGTCAGCAGGAACAGCGGCGCAAAAATAATCAACTGCACGAAGCGGCGCGATGAAACGCGTTCGGCCAGGTCGCGATATGCGGGACTCACACGCCATCGCAAAAGAACCAGCAGCACCAGAAAGCCGTAAAACGCGCCGATGAAAGTGTGGCGGTACTTGGAGTTTGAATACGCCTTGGCGCACGCATACTCGGCGGGAGGGGGGGCGTACTCGATGATGGGTGCGCTTGTCGAATCCGTATTCGTGGTCGCTCCAGTAGCGCTTGATGAAGTCGCCATAGCTCCTTGCGCTGAACCGTCTGCAGGATTCGCCTGGGCCTGTGCCGTGGGCATTGCAGCGGCAAGAAGGAGAATCGTCGAGAAAAATCGGATTGTCATATCGGGTCCAGATCAACTCATGGTACGAATTAACTTACGCCCAATCGACCCACGCAGTTCATTTTTTGCAAATTGCCTGCGACAGATTATCGCAGAAACGCATAAGGCACCGGAATCCTTCGCTCCGAACCCATAGCTTCTCCACGATGACAACCTGATTTCGCGACCGGCCGAAACGCTCGAAAAATTGCGCTGAATTCGGTACGATGAGAATGTTCTCAGCTCGATACGCATCCAAACAAAAATATGAAGATTCGATTCTTGACTTACTTACAGTTGTCGCTGTCGCTGCTCTGTCTGCCGCTGTTGGCGCAGGACGCGCCCGAAGCCCTGCGTCCGCCCAAAGGGTCGCCGGTGGCAATTGTCGTTTTCGAAGACCTGCAATGTCCGCAATGCGGCCGCGTGGCGCCTCTGCTGGTGCAGGCTGCCCGGACTTATAAGATTCCCCTAGTGCAGCACGACTTCCCGCTGCCGATGCACAACTGGTCGTTCGATGCGGCAGTGCTGGCGCGCTATTTCGACACGCATTCCAAAGAGCTGGGCAACGAATTCCGCCTCGACGTCTTCGCGCATCAGATGGAGATCAATCCGCAGAATCTGCGCGGTTTTGCCGAGAAGTTTGCGAGCGAGCATAATGTCGGAGTGCCGTTCGTGATCGATCCGGACGGCAGACTGGCGGGGCTGGTACGAGCCGACAAGGATTTGGGGATGAGCCTGCACGTCGACCACACACCGACGATCTGGGTAGTGAGCAACAAGAAAAGCGGCAATCCCTATGTCGAAGTGAAGGACACGGCGCAGCTCTACGTCACAATTGACGCGATGAAGTAGGCGTAGAAAGAAGGTTTCAGAGTTTCAGGGTTTCCAACCTGAGATTGGGAGGACCGGTTGAGTGTTTAAAACTTTGCAACCTTGAAACTTTGAAACCTTTTGTTGTTTACCTCTGCGGTCTAACCTCTAACGATTGGCCTCTGATTACTCGGTCCAGCGGCGGAAAAGAAGCGCACCGTTCGTCCCGCCGAAACCGAACGAATTCGACATGGCGTACTCGAATTCTACTTTGCGAGCCTGGTTGGGAACGAAATCCATGCCGTTGGTTTCGGGGTCCTGATTTTCGAGATTGATGGTCGGGGGCAGAATCTGGTCGCGCAAGGCGAGCACAGTTATGCCCGCTTCCAATCCACCGGCGCCGCCGAGCAGATGCCCCGTCATGGATTTGGTGGAACTAACCGGGACTCTCGTGCCAAAAAGATTACGAATAGCGTGAGCCTCCAATGTATCGCCGAGCGGGGTTGAGGTACCGTGGGCGTTGAGGTAGCCGACGTCGCTCGGATCGAGCTTCGCGTCGCGCAGGGCGTTGCGCATGACCCGAAAACCCCCTTCGTGCTCGGGAGCAGGCTGCGTCATGTGGTAGGCATCGGAGCTCATGCCATAACCAACGAGCTCGGCGAGGATGGGAGCGCCGCGGCGGCGGGCATGTTCGAGTTCCTCAAGAATGAGAATGCCGGCACCTTCGCCGATCACGAAGCCGTCGCGATCTTTGTCCCAGGGACGGCTGGCGCGAGCCGGCTCGTCATTACGCGTGGAGAGCGCGCGCATGGCCGCAAATCCGCCGACCCCCAGAGGAGTGATGGTGGCTTCGGAGCCACCGGCAATCATCACATCGGCATCACCATGCTGGATAATGCGCATGGAATCGCCGATCGAATGCGCACTGGTGGTGCAGGCCGTGGCCGTAGCTTCGTTGGGACCTTTGGCGCCGAACCGCATCGAGACCTGGCCGGCGGCAAGGTTGATGATGGCGGCGGGAATGAAGAAAGGCGAAATCTTGCGCGGTCCGCCCTCCTTCAGCGCGGCATGTTCGCGCTCGATGATGTCGAATCCGCCGATTCCGGAGCCGATGTGCACGCCGACGGCTTCGGCGTTTTCGGGAGTAATCTGAAGGCCCGACATCTTAATCGCTTCCTCCGTCGCGGCGAGCGCGAAGTGGATGAAGCGCGCCATCTTCTTCACTTCTTTTTTCTCGATGAACTGAAGGGGATCGAAGTTGCGGACTTCGGCGGCGATCTGGCAGGCAAAGCCGGTAGGGTCGAAGGCGGCAATGCGGTCTACGCCGCTTTTGCCCGCGAGCAGAGCCTGCCACACCGCGCCGGTGGTGTTACCGACGGAGCAGAGCAGGCCGATGCCGGTGATGACGACCCGTCTTGACGAGTCAAAGACCAAATTACTTGCCCGCCTTGGCGTGCTTGCCGATGTAGTCGACGGCATCGGACACGGTGCGAATCTTTTCCGCATCCTCGTCGGGAATCTCGATGTCGAAGGCCTCTTCGAAGGCCATCACCAGCTCGACAGTATCGAGCGAATCGGCGCCCAGGTCATCGACAAACGAAGCGCTGGGCGTGACTTCGCCCTCGTCCACACCCAACTGCTCCACAATGATCTGTTTCACTTTTTCATCAACGGCTGCCATGTTTCTCCTCGTTTCCGAATCTGTGGAATCGCGGGACCGGGTTGCGGGCCGCTTTTGCTAATTACGACTGCTGATTTACGACTACAGATTGCTCAAGCCATCCAATGAAGTCGAAACCAGTAGTCTAAAAGGGAATGGGAAAGTATGCAAAGGCGAGTTATCAGTTCCCAGTTCTCAGAATCATGTTCCAAAGATTTCTGAGAACTGGAAACTGAGACTTTATTTCGAATACTCATCCCTCAGCCGGGTTTGCCGGCTGGTCATGGGAATTGCGCTTCCCTGAATGTAGACCTGCTTCACATCGGTCTTGACGTCCAGCGGGTCGCCATTGGCGATCACGACATTGGCGGTTTTGCCCACATCGAGCGAGCCGAACTGGTCGGCAATTCCCCAGACCTCGGCGGGGTTTAGAGTGATGGCTTTCAGGGCAGCGTCAGAGGGAAGACCGAAGGCGGTTGCGAATCCGGCCTGATCGGGCAGATTGCGCACGTTGTGCGCCGAGTAGGAAGCAAGAACGATTTTGACGCCGCGTTTGTAGAGCTGCGCCGGAAGGCTATAGACCGCGTCGTAGCGCTCGTCCTCTTTGGGTTGCTCATAGATGGGGCCGACGATCACGGGAACGTGCAGACTGGCGACGTAGTCGAGGACCGGCTGCGAGTGCGCGATGTGGTTGAGCACGAATTTCAGTTTGAATTCGTTGGCGAGGTTGACGGCGGTTTCCAGATCGCTGGGACTTTCGGCCGCAAGCACGATGGTTTTCTTGCCTTCAAGATAGGGAATCAAGGCTTCAGACTTGAGATCGCGCTTGGGCGCGAGCGGTTCGGGTTTTTTATTCTGCGCGGCATCGGTTTTTTTGCGCTCGTAATCGGCCCACTTGGCTTTGTAATCCTGCGCGTCAATAAACGCCTGGCGCAGCTGCGCGATCAGACCCATGCGGGTTGACGGGAACTTGCGCTTCTCAAAGCTTCCTTTGTTGCGGCGCTGATCGCCGGTAAAGTTTAGCGGCATGGCGATGTCGCGAGTCAGAAGCATCTCGGTGGCATCGCGCCCGTAAAGCTGAATGAACGAATCCTGGCCGGGGAGCGTATCTTCGCTGTCGGGTGCGACGATGGCGTTGGTGATGCCGTTGAGGCGGGCGACCGGAATTAGCACCGACTCGGCGTGGAAGGCCTCGGCGGTGTGAAGTTGCGGCATGATCTCGTCGCTCGGTTCCGCGAGGTCGTTGGTCATGGCTTCGGCGGAAATCTCGGTGAGGCCGAGCTGAGTTTCAGAATCAATCAGACCGGGATAGATGGTCATGCCGGTCGAGTCGACGATTTGCGCGCCGGAGGGAATGCTGACCGATCCGGCAGAACCGACAGCCGTAATTTTTCCCGACTGCATGACGATCACGCCATTGTCGATTATGCCGTGGGTGATGGTCAGGAGTTTGCCGCCTTTGAGAGCGATGGGAGTGGTTTGGCTGAGTGCCGGCCCTGACAAAGTCGAAAACAAGATCAACACCAAGATCAAGGGCAGCGGACAGGAGTGTCCGCTCCGCATCGTCTCACTAACTCCGAACTGAGAAGAGCGAACTGAGAGCCAGCTTTTCATTCGCCCTCCTTGTAATGCGTGGCGCCAAGGCCGGACAGTGAGCGGTCGAAATAAAGTTCGCCGTCGATTAGAACTTTCTCCGGCACGCCGGTGGTCGAGAGCGGATAGCCATCCCAGATTACGAGATCGGCATCTTTGCCGACATCGATCGAGCCGACGCGGTCGTCAACGCCGATAATCCAGGCGGGATTGACAGTGATCATCTTCAGAGCCTCTTCTTCGGTAGCGCCGCCGTAGCGTATGGTTTTTGCCGCTTCCTGATTCAGCCGGCGGTTGTAATCTTCGGAGTCGCTTTTGATCGCGACGCGGACGCCTTTGCGCATCGAAATCACCGCGTTCCACGGGATCGCATCCCAGGACTCCTGCTTAAAGCCCCACCAGTCGGCCCAAGTGGCGATGCCAACATTGTTGGCGGCGAGCTGATCGGCGACCTTGTAGGCTTCGACGGCATGGTGAAAGGCGCGCAGGTTGTAGCCGAACTCCTTTGCCATGGCCATTTCGGTGAGCATTTCGTCGGCGCGATAGCAATGGATTTGCACCATCAGTTTGCCGCGCAGAACGTCGGCGAGAGCTTCGAGCTTGAGATCATGCTTGGGCATGGAAGCGTCTTTGTCGCCGCGCTTGACCTTCGCGTTGTAGTCGTCCCATTCCTTCATGTAGTCCTGCGCCTGGACGAGCGCCGCCCGTTGCACGGCAAAGTTGCCCATGCGCGTCGAAGGCATTTCATCGCGGCTTCCATATACGCGCTTGGGATTCTCGCCGCTGGCGAACTTGATCGATCCCGGAGCATTGGGAAAAAGCAAGGCGTCACGCGCGTCGCCAAACTTGTGCTTGATCACAACCGCCTGGCCTCCGATCATGTTGGCCGAGCCGTGCAGCAGCAGCGACGTGGTCACGCCGCCGGCGAGCGCGCGGTAGATGGCCTTGTCCTGGTAATCGAATGCGTCTTTCATGATCATGTGCGGCGTGATCGGGCTGGTGGCTTCATTGACGTCGTCATCGAGCGCGATATGCGAGTGGCAATCGATGATTCCCGGCGTCAGATATTTGCCTTGCGCATCGATGACGGTAGCGCCGGCGGGCGCATTTACATTTTGGCCGACGGCGGCGATCTTGCCATCCTTGATGTAGATGGAACCGTTCGCAATATTGCCGTGAGTTGCAGTCATCACCATCGCGTTTTGAATCACGACGTCGTGGCGGGCAGGCGCGGATTGGGCAAAGGCCGCCGCCGTCATCGCCAGAAAAACGCACTGACACACAAAACTTCTTATCGACATCCGTCGCATGAATCGAACCCCGAAGAGAAAGTTGCTTGCAGAGCACTCGGATTGTAGGAGCGTTCGCGGGAAGGGTCAACGTGAAAATCGGGAGTTTTGCTAGGCCACTTGTGTAGTTCGGCGAACTCATGGCACGATTTGGGCGTGAAATTATCCCTTCTTGCTGTTTTGTTCGCGACTGTTATGTCAGCATCCGCTGCCGAATGCCCGATAAAACAAACGAAGAACCAGCCGAAGACCGAGGCGGCGCTGATTGAATTGGAGCAAGACTGGGCGGCCGCACTCAGCCGAAAGGACGCCGACGCGGTGGCCTGCATGGTGGCCGATGAATTCGAGGATGCCGACGTGGATGGCTCGTTGCATTCCCGCGCCCAGATGCTGGAGCACATTCCGCAACGCAAGCCGGGTGTGAATCATCTTTCGGAGTTGCGCGCGCACGTGGAGGGGAACATGGGATTTACCCGCGGACTCGCGACTTTGGTGGATACTTCGGGCAAGATCGTAGCGCGGGTGCGCTTCACCGACGTTTTCACCTATCGCGACGGACGCTGGCAGGCGCTCGCGGGACAGGAGACGTTGCTTGTCTCCGAGGCGAGCCGTTAAGTGCGAGCCGTGGTGCAGCGCGTAAGCCGCGCGAAGGTTGCGGTCAGCGGCGAGGTTACGGGCGAGATCGGACTTGGCTTGCTGGTGCTGCTGGGTGTAGGCGCGGGCGACACGCGCACCGATGCCGATTATTTGGCCGAGAAGACCATTGGCTTGCGCATTTTTGAAGATGCCGGCGGCAAAATGAATTTATCGGTTGCCGAGGTCTGTGGGGCGTTGCTCGTCGTTTCGCAATTCACGCTTTATGGGGACGTGAGGCGCGGGAAGCGTCCATCGTTCGATGCGGCTGCTCCGCCAGTTGAGGCGCGGGAACTCTACGAGTACTTTGTGGGGAAGGTCCGCGCGACCGGCCTACGCTGCGAAACGGGACGCTTCCAGGAAACCATGCAAGTGGAACTGGTCAACGAAGGACCGGTAACCATCCTGCTCGATTCGGCCAAAACTTTCTGAAAGAAAGTACGATTGCAATATGCCCGCTTCGATCGTGAATCCAGCTTCGCAAAAGCTATCCGCGCTCTCCAGCGTCGAAGCACAGCGTCGGCTGGCCTATTTCAACGAGCGACGCGAGGCGATCGTCTCGACCATCCGGGAATTCGTTGAGATCGAATCTCCCAGCGACAATCCAATCGCGGTGAATCGCGTTGCCGAGGCTATCGCGGAGAAATTTTCCCAGCTCGGCGGCGAGCTGCGTTTCCACCGCGCCAAGAATTTTGGCAGTCACTTGCAGGTGAATTTCGCGGGCAGATCGGCGAAGCCGCTGCTGCTGCTCGGCCATTACGACACGGTTTATCCGCTGGGCACACTCGCTTCAATGACGTGCCGAGTCGAGCACAATAAGCTCACGGGACCGGGCGTGCTCGATATGAAATCCGGCATTGCGCTTATGCTACATGCGATCGCCGCGCTGCAAGACTGGCATAAACAAGATGCAGCTGCGCCATCGAGGAGCAACGGATTGCTGCGACCCGTGACCGTATTTCTGGTTTCTGACGAAGAAGTAGGCAGCAACTCGTCGCGGGCGATCACCGAAGCGCTAGCCAAACGCGCAGCCGCTGTGCTCGTGCTCGAACCCTCGTATGGACGGCAAGGCTCCGTGAAAACTGCGCGCAAAGGAGTTGGAGAGTATCTCGTTAAAGTCAAGGGCAAGGCTGCTCATGCAGGACTCGATTTCGAAAAGGGTGTAAATGCAATTCGCGAGTTGGCACATCAGATCGAAAAGATTTCGAGTTTTACGGAACTGAAGAAAGGCTTGACCGTCAACGTCGGCATCGTAAGTGGCGGATCGCGTACCAACGTGGTGCCAGCGGAAGCCACAGCCCAGGTTGATGTGCGCATTGCGCGCATTAAAGATGCGGCCGGAATCGACAGGAAAATGCGCGGCCTGCGGCCCTTCAACCGCAAATGCGAGGTCGAGGTCAGCGGAGGCATCAATCGTCCGCCTATGGAGCGAACCGCCGGAGTTGCGGCGCTATACGCGCAAGCAGTGGCCATCGCGCGCGAATTGGGATGGAAGCTCGGCGAAGCCGCGGTTGGTGGCGGCTCCGATGGGAATTTCACTGCGGGTTTAGGCATTCCGACGCTGGACGGTCTCGGCGGAGTGGGCGATGGAGCGCACGCTCCGCACGAGCATATTCTGATTTCGGAATTGCCGCGCCGCGCTGCGTTGCTGGCCGGTTTGATCGAGCGGGCGTGATCTGACTGATGCGGAGAGAGTTAGCAGGATCGACGGTAAGGCGAACCGGTGTGACTTGGTTCATGGACTCCGGTGACTAATATCACGGGCGAACTTTGACCTTGGGTACACACTAGCCTAGAATCAAGTCCGGGGGCATACTATTGATTGCGCTCGCGCTAGGCGTGGGCAAACCCTGGTGGAGGATTTATGGGTGAAGGTCTGTTTCAGCCGATGCATATTCTGCTGATTATTGCTATCGCCTTGCTGCTTTTTGGACCAAGCAAATTTGCCGATTTGGGCAAAGGATTGGGCGAAGGCATCAGGAATTTTAAGTCGGCGATGAAAGACGGCGAGGAAAAGCCAAAAGAAACGCCGAAACCGCCAGCCGCGTAGTACCATTTCCCACTAGCTCCCGGCTCTCGGTTCCCGTAAGGTCCTAAGAACCTGGGTTTTCCTGCGAACTGAAAACTGGGAACTCACTTCCAAACCGCGCTCGCGCAGCATCCTGAAAACCAGCGCAATCGGCAATCCCACCACATTGCTGTAATCCCCTTCAATCCGAGGAATCCAGCGGGCAGCGATCCCTTGAATCGCATAGGCTCCGGCTTTATCCATCGGTTCACCGCTGGCAATGTAATCTCTGATTTCCTCATCCGAGATTTCGGCCATGGTGACGATAGTCGTTTCGCTGGCCACTGACTGCTTGCCATCTGCGACCAAACACACCCCCGTAATCACCCGATGTTCGCGGCCGGAAAGTAAACGCAACATGCGGGCGGCATCGGAGGCATCCGCGGGCTTGCCGAGAATCTGATTGTCGATCACCACCACGGTGTCGGCGCCGAGCACGGCGTCATCAGGCCGCAGGCGCGCAACCGCTAGCGCCTTTTCGCGTGCTAGGCGCTCGGCGCAGGATTGCGGGTCTTCGTCGCGCAGCGCTTCTTCGGGAATGTTCGGAGGCAGAACTTCGAAGGCAATTCCGGCCCTGCGCAACAGTTCCTGTCGACGCGGCGAGGCGGAGGCGAGGATGAGCATGGCGACATTGTAAGGGTTCGTCGCAACGGTTAGCGGAAGGGAAATTAGGACGAGTGTCTGGCCCAGAGGGCATAAGCACGAAGGTTACTTGGATGGTGAAACCCCATCAATATACCTTCGGAGTTAGGTATTTGCCGCGATCTAGGAGATCGGTGACGATTTATGGTTCGACGAATTGGCTTCTTGGCATTTTTGCTGCCTGCATTGGTCTCTGCGATCCTGGCGAGCCGCCTGCCGCTCCAAGCCCAGACTTCGAACACCGAGTCGTCGGACGCGACTGCGTTCGCTTTGATCGCTGAGCGCGAGGTCTCACAGCTTCATGAAGGCATCACACTTGCCCAATGGATGAATACGCGCGGAAAAAGTGAGCGCTGGGAAACTACGAAGCCAGAAATGCTAGCCGGTGGCCCCGATGAAGAGTGCATGAGTTTGAGACGCATGGATGCTCTGCCTTCTGGCGGAGTCGTTGCGCGCGCTTTCTATTTTTATCCTCCACCCGCGGCTTCCCCGTTTGTCTTCCCAACATTGCGCGGTCCAGAGCTGTTGGCAACCTGCACTCTCGCGATAGTCCGAATAGAAGCAGAGGCTGCGACTCCGGAGATCGGCCGGGCGATGACACAAGCAGTCTCCCGGCAACTTACCAAGCTCTATGGCGACGGTCTCGATGAGAACGCGCGTCGGCGCGCCGGTCTCTGGGGGCAAGGAATTTCAGCTTGGAATCCACACGCTGAAATAACCGCGCAGTACGATGCAAAACCCGGGCTGGATCCCGATGCCCCGGGCCAATTGATCCAGGGGCCCGTTGCTCAAGTGTCTGCACGACTGCCCAACATCGCCAATCTGGGAAATCGCGGCCCAATGACTACCCGAACACGGCCCCTCAAGGAGGCTGAGTTTCGCCGCGCCGTGGCGGCAGCCGGAGTTGACGGAAAGCTCTCGCAACGGATGGAAAACCTGTACGCACTAGATACCAGTCTGGCCGAACGCCTGCAGGCCGAGGCTGAGGAGATGTGCAAGACCCGCTGCGTTCCGGAGGCAATGCCCGAACCTACCGGTAGCGACTGGAGAGAGCCGCTGGTACCGCTGCTTCAGGATTGGTTTCGAGCGCTGAAGACTACAGATGCCGCTCACCGGGCGGGAGGTCTATTGGCTGCAGACAGCCTCCTTGTCGCCTTTGGCAGCATTCGGCCCGGGGATTATTTCGGCAGCGCGCAAGCTAGCACTACGGAACAATCCAAACTGCGTTCAGAATTGCAGGAACTTGGCGCGACTTTTGAACCGGGCTTCTCAGATGGCATTTACGGTTATTCGGGCAACTGGCTCGATCAGGCAAAGGATCTGGATTGGAACAGCGAAGTCGGAAGGTTGGCACTATTGACTTGGATGTCGGATGGCACTGGCTGCGAACGGTCGGGATCCGACGATTTCCGGAAGGTAGTCTCCGAAGGTAACGCGCTCCTCGCCAAAAAGCTCGATGCGCCGACAGCGGCGCGTGTCCATTTCATGGTTGGCGACGCATATTCGGACATGATTGCAATTGCTGGCGGCGTGGATCCAAACGGGTCTTACGCCAGTTTTGATCTCGGGGATGAAGCCGATTCGCGCGCCAAGGCGCTGCAACATTATCAGGCTGGCCTTGCTTTAGACAGGACGTCGGAGAACGCCAAAGACGCGTGGCGCCAGGCTTGGAATATTGCCGCAGGCTTGGTCCCTGGTACGAGATATGCTTGCTTCGGCGACTAGAACAGAACGTGTGTCAGTAAGACTTCTGCGAGAACTACTCCAGCGCTTCAGGCTCGATGGAAATGTTCTTTTCGCCTTTGGCGCGCTTCTCCCAGTATTTTTTCACCCAGGCTTCGTAGCTCTTGCCAGCTGCGGTGTCGCGTCCGGTGAAAGCGATGGCCGCGATTTCGGAGTAGGGGATCGCGGGTCGCTCGTTGCCGGTTGCGAGCATCAGGCGAACGACGGAAGTTTCAAGAGTCGGGCCGACGCGGCGGTCAAAAAGATAACCGGTGATCTGGAAACCTTCCGGATGTTGACGATCGCCTTTGCGGGTGATGGTCACGTCGCCGCGATAGTCGAAGGCTTTCTCTATGACCGCTCTTACATCGGCTTCGGTGGCGAGTTGCGGGATCCACCCCTGGAGATTTTCGCGCTCGAAACCGGGGACAACTTCGAGTTGGTCAGCGAGTCCGTTCTTAGACTGCGGCGGTCCGGCAACAGCCTGCGCGCTGTGCGGCAGGGTTCCGTCATGGCCATGCTCGCGGCCGCTCATACGCGGCTTTCTTCCGGTTGCTGCGATCGAGCGTCCATTGGCCCGTTAATCTGCACGAGCGGATTGTAGGAATGGACGGGACGCACTTCGTGATCAAGATCGGCTAACGCGTCCTTATCGGGATACAGCGAGAAGGTCGCTTTCACGGTGTTGGCGAATCCGCGCAGCGAACCGAAAGTGTCATTCACAGAACTGGGTTCGTAGCCGCAATGCACCATGCAGTTGGCGCACTGCGGGTTGCCAGATTCGGTGCCGTAATTCTCCCACCCCGTCGTTTCCATCAATTCTTTGTAGGACTCGGCATAACCATCCTGCAGCAGGTAACAGGGCTTTTGCCATCCGAAGATGTTATAGGTAGGCATTCCCCAGGGCGTGCATTGGTAGTGGCGTTTGCCCATCAAATATTCGAGGAAGAGCGGAGACTGGTTGAACCGCCAACTCTTCTTGCGATTGGAAAGCATGGCGCGGAAAAGGCGGCGAATGCGGGCGCGTCCCATGAAATGTTTCTGGTCGGGAGCTTTGTCGTAGGAGTAACCCGGAGAAACCATCATGCTCTCGACCCCGACCTCCATCATCTCGTCGAAGAACCGGCGCACGCTGTTGGGATCGGCGCCGTCGAACAGAGTTGTGTTGGTGGTCACGCGAAAACCGGCAGCGACGGCAGCGCGAATGCCTTCGAGCGCGAGATCGTATCCGCCTTCACGGCACACCGAGAAATCGTGATGCTCTCTCTGGCCATCCATGTGGACGGAAAAGCTGAGATATTTGCTCGGCTTGAAGAGGTGCAATTTTTCTTTCAACAGCAGAGCGTTGGTGCAGAGATAGATATATTTTTTGCGCGCGAGCAGGCCGTCGACAATCTTGTCAATCTCGGGGTGCATCAGCGGCTCGCCGCCGGGAATCGAGACCATCGGCGCCCCGCACTCGTCGACCGCTTTGAAGCAATCTTCGGGCGAGAGATCTCTTTTCAGAATGTGGGCTGGATACTGAATCTTGCCGCATCCGGCGCAGGCCAGGTTGCAGCGGAACAACGGCTCAAGCATGAGCACCAGGGGGTAGCATTTGCGGCCCGCCAGCTTCTGCCGCAGCACGTAAGACGCGACCGTCCACATCTGGGATATGGGAACTGCCATCAACCCTCCGGAGAGATTGTGTTTCTATGATACCGGATTCGATGTCCAGTGGGCAGTTAGGGATCAAGGGGAAATTGCCATCCTAACGATTGTGGCCGCGGATTTATCTGAGACGACCGATTCGTGCAAACGACCGGGCCGGGCCGAATCTGCCGTTACCCTTGTTATTTGTTGCTTTCAGCTTCAACAGCGACAATTAGCACAACGCTTAGACTACACAGCTCAGGCATGGAAAACTCTCCACACTTCGACCGACGCGCAGCCCTGGTGGTGGTTCTGCTTGGCTGCATGACGCTTGCCGTTTTTGCTCCCGTTCTTTCCTTTCAATTCATCAACGTCGACGACAGCGTCTACGTTACCGGCAACGAGCATGTGCAACAAGGATTGAGTTGGCACAACTTGGTTTGGGCTGTGACGGCGCTCGAAGCGGCGAACTGGCATCCGGCGACCTGGCTCTCGCACCTGCTGGATGTAAGTCTGTTCGGACTGAATCCCGCCGGCCATCACGCGACCAGCCTGCTCCTGCATACGTTGAATGTGATTCTGTTGTTTCTCTGGCTGCGCAGCATGACAGGTGCGCTTTGGAAGAGCGCTGTGGTTGCGGCGATATTCGCTGTGCATCCGTTGGGACTGGAATCAGTCGCGTGGATTGCGGAGCGCAAAAACGTGCTCTCCACGTTGTTTCTTCTGCTTGCGCTTTGGGCGTATGTCGAGTACGCCCGCAAACCCGGAACTCTGCGCTATTTGCTGGTTTTGCTATGGTTCGTTTTGGGGCTTGCGTCAAAGGCCATGCTGGTAACTTTGCCGTTCGTCCTTCTTTTGCTGGATTACTGGCCGCTGCGACGCCTCGGGTTTGCGCCATTGGGCGATTCCGCGAAAGCTGAAACGGGGAATGCTGCTCCGGCTCCCGCCGCGAACGAAGGGCTGATCAGGATCATCGTGTGGAGAGTCGTCGAAAAGATCCCTTTCCTGTTGCTTGCTAGCGTCAGTTCAGTGTTGACGATGAAAGCGCAAGCATTGGATAGCGAGATCAAAACGGTGTCGCTGTCGTCACGAATCGGCAATGCTCTGATTTCGTACGTTGTATATCTGCGGCAGATGGTGTGGCCTTCAAAGCTCGCTATCTTCTATCCGTTTCGTGAGCGGGCGATTCTCTCTGCCCCAGTCGTCGGCTCGCTCGTGTTGCTCTGCGCGATCACTGCGGTCGCGGTCTGGCAGATGAGAAGGCGCCCTTATTTGGCGGTGGAATGGTTCTGGTATGTTGGCACTCTCGTGCCAGTTGTGGGACTCGTGCATGTTGGCGATATCGCTCATGCCGATCGTTATACCTATGTTCCGATGCTTGGCGTGCTCATCGCGACGGTTTGGGGGACAGCGGAGATTGAATTGCGCTGGCATGCACAATTTCCAGCAGTGCGGTACGCGACGATTTCTACCGCAGTTTTGACCGTCATCGGGCTGGCGAGTGTGACAGCGCGAGACATTTACTATTGGCGTGACGGCATCAGCATTTCCGAGCGCTCGCTGGCGGTTACGGGACCGAACTGCCTGATGGAACGCGCGCTGGGCGAGGCCTTCTACAATCAAGGAAGAGCGGATGAAGCTCTCGATCATCTGCAACGTTCGGCGCAGATCCAGCCTAGCGACACAGCTTTTTTCGAGATTGGCACGATCAAATTCCAGCAGAAGAAATTTGACGAAGCCGCTTTTTATTATAAGAAGGCGTTGCAGTATCCGGGCGAAGCGCGAATGTTGGCGCAGATTCACAACAATCTTGCAGTGCTCGAAATGCAGAACGGTCTGATGGCCGATGCCGAGAAAGATTTTCGCGAATCGCTTACGTTGGATCCGAGTGCCCTTCGTCACCGTATTGCATACGGATGGCTGCTGGCAAAGCAGCGCAGGTTCGACGAGGCAGTTGCACAATACGAACTGGCGCTCCAGACTGCACCCGACGCCTTGGCTTATTTCTCGCTGGGTTCAGCGCTCGAGGAGCAACATAAGCTTCCGCAGGCTGCCGCGGCTTACCGCCGAACGATTGCGCTCGCTCCGGGTTTTCAGGAAGCGCAGGCGCGGCTCAAGGCAATCGCGACCGGGGACAACGGCAACTAGGAACAGCCCACTCATTCGTAAGCGGCACGAATGAGTGGGGACTAACCACTTCTATCGACCTAACTGCTTCAACTTACTCCGATTTCCAAACTACGTCGAAGCTGGTGCCGTCCGAGCTTAGGGCCGACGGAACGGCTTCATCCATGCCGCTGCTGCTGACCATAACGATCTCCTGCACATCGCTGCCGAATGCGCTGATCGGCCCCGAGGTCGAAGTTTCCGTCGCGTAATTGGTGTCGCTTACGCCCGTGTAATCCTCGCCAAAGTAGGCGGTGCCGAAATCTGAGAGTGGCAGGATACCGCCGGAGCCTGTACAGCACGGCGCTTCGGCAATCCATTCCGCGGACGAACGCTTCGCCCCGGAGACCCTGCCCGTCTTGCTGTAGGATTTTCCCGTGGTTTCGTTGGTGATCGTGGTCGTGAATTCGGATCCGCTGTAACTCACTTCCGCCGATATCTGATTGCCGGGCGATACCGGGACGCTGGTGATTTCTACTGAGGCGGCCGGGTAAAACTCATACCAGGCGTAATAGTCGGCACGGCTGCCGCTGCAGTAGGCAATGACTCCAGTCTGCTCCACAGTATCGGAGGAGTATCCGTCGAGGCCCACCCAGAATGCGGAGTAAGTGTTCGGGGTTGCCGCGCAGTCTACCGTGGGGACGGTCCACGAGCCTTTGGCATTGGTGAAATCAGAGCCAGTCACTGCGTAGCCGCTCCAGTTTTCGCTCTCGACCGTGGCGTCAGGGCGAACCCGGTGAAACTTCATCGGTCTGTGAAGACGCGGGGCTATGGCATCTGATGTTTGTGATGAGACATCCGCGCTGGGCACCTGCGCGACAGCAGGTAGTATGGATATGGCGAGTACTCCCAAGATACGTATTCCAATCGATCGCATAGATCCTCCTTAGTCGTTTTGTTCGAAGCGTGGGTTTGGTGCGAAACGCGCCGGGATCTCCGGCTTCGTCCTGGAATTTCGCCAGTTTATCTGCAAATACGATGATGTCAAGCGGATTGTCCAAATCGGAGGTGCAGTTCTCAGCGGTGCAGGTCGAATCTCACTCGGCAAAGAGCGCGAACGAGTAGTACCCGGTTTTGGGTCAGCTGCCAGCGGGTTGGTGGAACAAACTGGTTCTAGATCTTCTCGAAGAAGTGGGCGGTCTTTTTGCCGGCTTCTTCCGTATAGTAGACGGTCACCTTGGTGGTTTTTTCGGTTCCCTTGGCAATGTCTTTGCCGGCGTCGGCTGCGGCGTGGCCGGAGAGCTTAAATGTCTCCTCCGTGCCATCGGCGGTTTTGACGGCTACGGTCTTACCGGCGCGATCAATGTGGGTGATGGTTCCGTCCACTGACTTGATGCCATCTTTGCCAATGTTATCGATCTCGACGGCTGTTTTCTCGGCACCTTTTTCGGTGTAGTGCGCCACGACCTCTGAGCCTTCCTTGAGTCCGTGAAAAGTGTCTTCGGCGCCCATGGCTGTTTCGTGGACACCTGCCTTAGCTCCATGGACAGTGGTCTTGCCGACGAACTTGATCGTATGCTCGGTGCCGTCCGCGGTCTTGACGACTATCGTCTTGGTCCCCGAATCCAGTTTGGTGATGGTTCCATGCACCGCGCTGACCACATCCTCAGCGGCCCAGCCCAAAGCGCTTAGCAGCAAAAGCAGCAAAGACACCGTGACAATATTTTTCAGACCAACATTTTTCAAAGCAATGTTTTTCATTACTAGTCTCCTTGAAGACTTCATCGAAATTTATTTCTTGGACAGAAAAATAGCCTAACTCATACGGAGATTTCGCGCTAGCAGGCTGCGGAGACGGCGGGAGGCCAATGACTGGCGGCGACAGTGCCCACGCTTGCGAAGACCGCGAGCGTGGGCACTCCTCGGTATGTATTCGATGCGCAGTTGCTCTATTGTTCCGCCGCGTTGCTGGCAGAGGATGTCCCTTGCTTCTGCGCCTTGGCGGTAAGGAGGTGGTAAAGGTCAACACCGACGCCGAAGCGGTACCGATCCCGATTGGGTTGCGAGACCGGAATCGTGTAGACGTTAGGGCTGAGATAGGTCACGTTCGCAGTGGAGGGGACGGGGTTGAGTAATAGTTGCGCACCGCCGCCAACTGGACCGTTGAGTTCGGAATCGAGAGCGCCAAAGGCATAAATGCCGTCGACTTTCGGTATTGGAACGGGAAGGATTCCCCCGAAATGAACGACGACACCATTAAGCTTACCGGCAGTAACATATTCATTCTGTCCGACAGTGAGGTCCAGAATTCCGGGAAAGCGAAGAACACCATGGTTGAAGTCCTCGCCGTAGATGCGGTAGCGGAATCCTGCCTCGTAATGCCTGTAAAACCTCTCTCTGTCGGTGGGAACGAAGGCGACATAGCAGGTAGGACTGCCACCCGTAGTGTATGAGCAAGTCGACGCGAATGGCGGAGTGGGCGCAGGGAGAATGCCGTTCGTCGTATCAGTTATTATCTGGTTGGTCGCATAGTAGACAGGAGGGTTAGCCTGCGATGCGGACAACGGCGAGATGAATCCTGCTGAAAGCAGGAGGGATGTCGTGAACAGCGTCTTGCGGGGAAAATCAGGTGACGCGGGTTTGCCGCTGTCGAAGGTTCCAAATCCCAGATTCGTGTGCCATAGCCTCACCGAAACCGACGTTGTTCCCTCCCACGCCTGCACGATTTTGTCAGGCGTGGCGTTGACGGCGCTGGCAAAATAGCCCTCTGTAAACGCTGAGGATGATAGAGCACCTGGCTGCGCCATGGCGGCGATCCTCAACGATCCTCCAAGAAAAACTTTTGCTTTTTCGATGTCGGTAAGTCGATGGGGTTCCTTACTCGTTGGGAAGACAGGGAGATCGATGGAGGTATTTCCCATAAATCTGGCTGCGGGCGACGTCGAACTGGCGCCTTCAACGTCAACGCCAACGACGGTGGATAGTAAGGGCGCCATTGGGTAGATACACTGGTTTGAGCTGGATGCCTTTTCGATGGTGAGAACTGGCGGTGATCCGCTAGTGGTTTGGTAGTTGTTGTCCGCAAGAAACGTACCTGTGAAGGTGTAAGTTCCTGGGGCATATCTGGGAAGCGGAAGTTGGCCTTTGCCTTTCGTGACGGAGATCGTCAATGGTTTGTCACCCGACGAAGACGGCGACGCTTTGACGCTGACAGTTCCGGAAACGCTTGATGACGTTTTGCTGGGAGGATTTGATCCTTGCGGCAAAGGGTTCCCGTCGGCGTCAGTCCAGTACAACTCCAGGTTCACGGCTGCGGGCTTGTCACCGGCGACGGAAGTAGCTGACACATTGAGCGTAAGGGGCGTACATTCCTGCGCTGTTAGTTGCGTATTCGACAACGCTACAGCTTGGGCCGAGCCGCCTGTTTCTGGTGGAGCTTGCGTGATTGTGACGGTATCACCTTCATCGAGCGCGGTGGTCAGTTCCTTGGTAAATGTCCCCTCTGGAATCCACTCTGCGCTCCCTAGCTGAGTAGCCGCTGCTCCCGGTTTCGTTAACTGGACGTTAACGGTGGTTCCTGCTGGGACTTGACCGGCAGCAAGTCTTAACTTGCCTGTAACTTTCTTGTCGCCGGTTCTTGGTTGAATAATACATGGGACCACCTTTGTATCACAGGTCTGTGCCGCGCTAAAACTCGCCACGAAGAGTAGAAGCGTGGGCATCGCCAGCCGTGGAAACAAGGTGAAAACGATAGAGCACGCATTTTGCGACGCACGAAGATTGGTCAAGAGTGGCGCTCCTGTCAGTTGGAATTTGAAAATCGCAACGGTTCCTATCTACTAAAAACGAGGGCGGAGCGGTTTTCCCTTCGCGGCACGGGGATTTTTTTTGGTTTGGATGTTTATAGGTTTGATTGCTCGCGGGATTGCTGGACGGCGCGAGCGCTCAGGTGCACGATCTAGATTTTTTGCAATCGCTGCACGTCGTGGACGCCCGGGATTTGTCTTACTCCGTCCATGATTTTTTGCAGGTGTTTCAGGTCGGCGATTTCAAGGACTACATCGATGCAGGCTTGGCCGTTCGAGCTGCGCGACTCCATATTGCGGATGTTGGTGTGAGTGTCGCTAATGACGCTGGTGATTTGTTTCAACATACCGAAGCGGTCGTCGCAGAGGAGGGTGAGTTTTACAGGGTAGGAAATCGGCGCGCCATCTTTATCTTTGTCTCCGGCCCAAAGCACGTCTATGCGGCGATCGGGTTCGTAGAGGAGATTGGTAACGTTGGGACAATCGACGGAATGGACAGCTACACCTTTACCGCGAGTGACGTAGCCGACGATGTTTTCACCGCGAATGGGGTTGCAACAACGGGCGCGATAAACGAGAAGATCGCCCTGCCCACGGACGACGATCGCGTTTGAGTCTCCGCCGAAGACGCGGCGGACGGCGCTGGTGAAACCGCCAGCGATCCCGGATGATGACGCCTGCTCTTCGCTGTCGGACATCGGCTCGGCGCCGGCGGGCGCAAATTTGGCCAGCACCTGGCGAGCCGAATATTTGCCGTAGCCGATGCCGGCCATCAGGTCGTCAGGACGGCCGAGTCCGTAATCGGCGGCCACACGTTGCAGGTCGGCGTCCTTGATTTCTTTGAGCGAGATGCGGTATTTGCGCGCTTCTTTTTCGATTAGCTTTTTTCCGATTTCGATAGCGCGTTCGCGCTGGTGGACATTGAGCCAGTGCTTGATTTTATTGCGGGCGCGCGAGGACTTAACGACGGCGAGCCAGTCGCGGCTGGGCTTGTGCCCGGGTTGGGTAATGACTTCGACGATGTCGCCGGAATGAAGCTTGTGGCGCAGAGGGACCATGCGTCCGTTAACCTTGGCGCCGGTGCACGTGTGCCCGACTTCGGTGTGGATAGAATAAGCGAAGTCAATAGGAGTGGACTCGCGCGGCAGGACGAGCACTTTGCCTTTGGGGGTGAAGGTGTAAACCTCTTCGGGATAGAGATCGACTTTTAAGGTGGAAAGAAATTCATTGGGATCGGAGACGTCGCGCTGCCACTCGACCACCTGACGAAGCCAGGCGAGACGCTGCTCGTCTTCCGCCGAGACGGGACCGTCTTTGTATTTCCAATGCGCGGCAATGCCTTCCTCGCACATCTTGTGCATCTCTTCGGTGCGAATCTGGATTTCGAAGGTCTCACCGGTTTCGGTGATGACGGAAGTGTGCAGCGACTGGTAGAGATTCGGCCGCGGCATGGCGATGAAGTCCTTGATGCGGCCCGGAACCGGACGCCAAAGATTGTGGATGATCCCGAGCACGGCGTAGCAGTCCTGCACTGAGTTGGTGATCACACGCATGGCGTAGAGATCGTAGACCTGATCGACGCCGATACGCTGGCGCTGCAATTTTTTGTGGATACTGAAGAACCGCTTGATGCGACTTTCGACGCGCCCGGTGATTCCAGCTTCCTTGAGGCCATCGCGCAGCACGCCTTCGACGCGGGTAAGAAAGGCTTCACCGGCTTTGCGGCGGGACTCGACGGCGACGCGGACTTGATCGTACCCGATGGGATCGACATATTTGAAGCCGAGGTCTTCGAGTTCGCCGCGAATCTTGCCCATGCCGAGGCGGTGGGCGATGGGAGCGTAGATGTCGAGCGTCTCGCGGGCGATTTTTTGCTGGCGTTCAGGATCGAGATGCTCGAGCGTGCGCATGTTGTGCAGGCGGTCGGCGAGCTTGATGAGAACGACGCGGATATCGTCTACCATCGCGAGCATCATTTTGCGGAGGTTCTCGGCCTGCGCTTCTTCGCGCGAAGAGAAATCGATTTTGCTGATCTTGGTGACGCCCTCGACAATATGGGCGACTTGTTCGCCGAATTCCTGGCGGATCTCAACGGTGGTGACCGAGGTATCTTCGACGGAATCGTGCAGCAGGCCGGCAGCGATGGAGACGGCATCCATTTTCATGTCGGCGAGAACGTTACCGACTTCGAGCGGGTGAACGAGGTAGGGCTCGCCGGAGGCGCGGTGCTGGCCGGCGTGATGTTTCTGGGAGAAATCGTAGGCGCGCTTAACGAGGTCGAGGTCGTCGTGGGGACGGTTCTCGCGCAACTTTTTCATCAGCTCGCGAAAGCGGGTCACCGTAAGTACGTTGGTTGCGATCTGTTCCCGCAGCGTCGCCATAATCGATTTTAACGCAGCAGATGCGTGATTTCACCGCCGAGACGGGACATTCGTAAAGAAAAGGCATGGCGGCTGGTAGAGTGGCTAAAAGGAGGTTGGCGGTGGATCGAGTTCTTGTAAGCGGGTCGTCGGGGCTGATTGGAATGGCGCTGGTGACTGCGCTCGAGGCTCAGGACACGCAGGTTGTGCGGCTCGTGCGTGGGCGAACAAAGAGTACGACGGAGATTGCTTGGGATCCTATGACGTCATTTTCACCCGCAGCGGTAGCGGGATTCGATGCGGTTGTGCATCTGGCGGGCGAGAGCATAGTGGGACGCTGGACCGAAAAGAAAAAGAACGCAATTCGCGACAGCCGCGTACTGGGCACCCGGAATCTGGCTCTAGCTTTGGCTCAATGCGAGGCTCCGCCTCGCGTATTGGTGTGTGCGTCAGCGATCGGATTCTACGGAAATCGAGGGGATGAAATCCTCGGAGAAAAGAGTTCAATCGGACGAGGTTTTCTGCCTGAGGTTTGCCGCGAATGGGAGGATGCCAGCCGGATCGCGGCGGAAGCCGGCATACGAACCGTGAATGTCCGGACCGGGATGGTGCTGAGCGCGAAGGGCGGGGCGTTGGCAAAGATGCTGACTCCATTTAGATTTGGTCTCGGCGGCCGAATTGGATCGGGTCGCCAATGGTGGAGCTGGATTCATATTGTCGACGCCGTCGGCGCGATTCAGCACGCCCTAGCCACAGAGTCGCTTGCTGGACCTGTGAACCTTGTAGCGCCAAACGCCGTTCGGAACGCTGAGTTCACGAAGGTTCTGGCATCGGTTCTGCGGCGTCCAGCATTTTTCCCGGTTCCGGAGTTTGCTGTTCGGCTGGCTTTCAGCAAGCAAGCGGCGGAGGAATTACTGCTCGCAAGCCAAAGAGTTCAGCCTGGGAAGCTCGGGTCCAGCAGATATGAATTTCGTTTCCGCGAGTTGCGCGCGGCCCTTGAAAGTTTGATGTGACCACTTGCAAAAAAACCGGACGGCATCGCCGTCCGGCTTAGTCCAATTTCGTTTTCAGGCACAGACTCACAAAATTACTTAATAGTTACGCTCACGGGATTGGAGGCAATACCGTTGGTCACAACCTCCAACTCAGCAGCTCCTTTTTCAATCTTCGAGGGGACTGTGAAATCGGCCGTGACGACCAGGGAACCGGTGGCAACACCCATAGAGCTCGGATTATCCGTCAGGCAATAATACACATTGCCGGTTGCAGTGTTGGTGATGCGCACCAGCGGATAGTTGGTGGCTGACTGGTTGTCGTCCCCGTAGGCGGCGCCCTGCGAGAGTCCGTTGAGTTGCGTACCCTCCACCGTATAGGTTTTGCCTTTATCGAGCGTCGTTGGAACGCTGGTGATGGTCGGCGCCCAGGATGCTTCGGGACCGCCTGCAGGAGTATAGAGCTCGATATCATTGGAGAAATCGGTCAGCAGGATCTGGCCGGTCGGCAACTCCAGCATGTTGCCGTAATAGGAACTATCGTCAGGTGAATTAGGAGTGTTGGGCACGGCCGTGAAGGTCGAACCATTCCACTCGTAGAATTGCACGCCGGTTTGGTAGACGCCGGGACTCGTCATGCAGAGCACGTTTCCGCTGACAAGAAGAGCTGCGGGCCCGTCAGCGATATCCATTTGCTGGCCATTGACGAGAGGAAAGTTCGGCGCCGCCGACCAGACTCCGGTGTTGGAGTTATAGATGGCATTCTGGCCGGTCGCGCCAGTTTGCAGAACGGTACCATCGGGGCGAAGCACCGCGGGCCCGATTTCATGGGAACCGTAGTCCACTACATCGGCGACCGTGCTGCCGGCCGGTGACCAGGAACCGGTGACAGGATTGTAGATCTCAGAGTATTCGGTACCGGTGTTGGTATCCACGGTGAGGACTTCACCGCTTGGCAGCAACGTCCAGCCCTCTTCATCATTGATGTCATTCTTGCCGGTGCCGGTGGCTGTCCATGTCAGATTTTGCGCGTCCAGCAGCGCTTCCTGGGTAGTGCAGCAGTTGGCGACCATAAAGGTGCCGTTGGCCAGAATCACGCTTTGCGCGTCGCCGACGCTGCTCCAACCTGATGGAGGATCGAGATTTGCCCACTTCTTGGTCTTCTGCGTGTAGATAGCGCCCTTGTTGGTCCAAGCTCCCTGTCCCTCGTTATACTCTCCACCCATTACGACCACCTGCGTGTTCGGCAATACGGCCGACGCATAGTAGAGAGGCGCATATCCGGCGGGAAGATTGTGGGCCTTGGTCCATGTGCCGTTCTGATAACTTCCCGTATTGTCAGGAGTTAAAATCCACCAATCGCTGGCGCCGCCGTCATGAATGAGGACGGTACCGTTGTTGAGAAGCAGAGGGCCACTCGCCCCGACGTCGGCAGGAAGTTGATTGTTCAGCGGGGTCCAGCTCTGAGCGCTTACGATACCGAGCCCTAGGAACAGAACCGCACAGGTCAAAGCGATTGCGCGTAATGCTTTCATGTTTCTCCTCATTATTTTAGAGAGTTCTGAGTCGTACGCTTATGCGGGGTTGTCTGCAGCACGGTGGGGGCACGCCGCAAACCCTAGCTAATCAGCGAAGTGTACCACCGAAAAGAAAAACTGCAAATGCGCGATTTGTGGAATCGCACTGGTATCAGAGATAAGTCAGATGTGTAACTGTTTTCATCTTTTGGATGGAAATCTGCTTTACAAGCCCAACAGACGGGCGTTTACGCGACCGCCGACTAGAATTGCCATACGAAAACGATCAATTTGCCCGCGATACGGCTATAACGTGAGTTTGAGTGATGCGGTCGTGCCAGCACAATCCATTTTCGTCGAGAACACACCAAAAATAGCCCAATCCAGCGGAGAACGCGGAAAGAAACGAGGCCAGCACACGCCAGCGGCGCGAGCGACGGTTGAGTGGTGAACCGTCAAATCGTGCCACGCGCAGGCGCGCAATTCGAAGCCCGGGAGTCGAACCGGTATAGACAATAAACAAGAATTTGTAGGTGGCCCAGACAAGCATTGCGACCATGCCAAGCGCGACGACAAGCAACCATGATCCCCGAGCTGATCTCAGTATGAGGTTTAGACTCTGCCCCAAGCTATGTTTCATGCTGGCGTTCACATAGACCATGCCAGAGTTCAAATAAACAGGGTTCAAATAAACAAAGATGGCGGCAAAGGCCAGTAGACACGGTGCCAGGACCGCGCCATCTATGAAAGCGGCTAGCGCGCGTCGAGCTATTGACGCGGAAGGAAATGCAACCGGGATATCCGCGCGACGGTCGTTCGATTCTCGATGGGACGATTCGATCAGCATTCCGCCCAACGCCGGAGGCGGAGGCAGAATTTCGGGTACTTCCACGATGCGCGGGCGATCGAAGACAGCCTCAGCCAGTTCGGGAGCCTGAAAAACCGGAATTGCCGCCGACCGTGGAAACTCAATGACCTTTGCGCCTGAATCGGTGGCGTACCGCAGATGTGGGTAAGGGTCTTGCTCGGTGGCTGGAGTAGTCTCACCACGGCATGAAGTCTGGCCAGGTTGGCCCAAGCTTGGTCCAGGGATAAGCGCAGATTCCTCTTCGTTTGTCTGGAAGTTGGAATCGTGCTCGATCTGCGCGGCGGTGGTTGCAGATGCCAGTGATGAAGAAGCAGGCGGCGGAGCGGAACACAACCGGGTCTCGGGTGCATCAAAAGGTAAAAGAAGCGACGGGTAGCGTGGAGTCCGTGGCTTTCGCCGAGTGCGATAGCGTTCAAGGCGAACGGCAACTTCCTGGCGCCAGGAGTTTGGATTTGCTGGAACGCCAGTAGCCTTCGCACAGACTCCCGCTTGTTCTGCCGCAGAATCTGTAGCCGGGTCGTGCATCGGGACGAGGACGCCATTAGCCCAATTCGTCGCTGGCGTGGGTTCGTCACTGACGGAAAAGTTTGTCAATCCTGTCGTCATTGGTCCGTCGTAAGACCAGTCAGCAGCGGTCAGTCCTCACTGGGATAGGCGTCAATCCGGTGCCGAATGAATCAAGTCGTCGCAGTTAAGCCGCGAAGAATGCCAGCAGCCAGAGCCGGGCCGGGCACGAATGCAGGAGACCATCAGATGCCAATTTTTGCTTCGTTTGCCGCTTGCGTGCTAAGGTCAGTTGTTTTCCGTTTACAGACCGGCTGGCAGAGCTGCCCACGCGCGCAGATCGACCGTTAATGATCACCCGCTCTCGAATCTTTATCACGGCCGCAGTGGTCTGTCATCTGCTTCTCGCTTCCGGGATAGTAATCAGCCAGACGCCCCCGGATACGGCGAGGCAGCCAACCGCGGAAAATGCAGGATCGACGGTTCTGCCCCTATCTCCCGCAGCCCAGACCGAAGAACCGGTGACAATGCGCGCGGTAGAACAGGAAAAAGATGGTTCGATTTATCATCTGCGGGGTGACGCCGAAATCGACTATCGCACTTATATCCTGCATGCCGACGAAATCACTTACAACTCCGACACGGGCGACAGCGAACTGGAGGGCCACGTGGTGCTCGACGGCGGTCCTTACGACGAACATATCGTCTCCAGCCACGGCACTTACAACATCCGCACGCAAGTCGGAACATTCTATAGCGTGATTGGAACCGTGGGATTCCGGACACGGAACTCCCGTTACGTGCTCACCACAAGCAACCCTTTTGCTTTTACGGGAAAGATTGTCGAGAAGCACGGACCGGATCACTATCTGGTGCGGGAGGGAACGGTCACGACCTGCGAACTGCCGCATGCCAAATGGCAATTCGATGCGCGGCACATTTGGGTGGATGTGGACGGCACCGCGAAAATCTACAACAGCAGCTTTCGGTTGATGGGCATACCGGTGTTCTACTTTCCGTTTGTCACGCATCCGGTTCAGAAAGAGCAACGGCAGAGCGGGTTCCTGATCCCGAGTTTTGGCAACTCGTCCAGCAAGGGCCTCATGTTGGGAGACTCCATATATACAGTCCTGAACCGAAGTATGGACGCGATGTTGGGGGTTGAATATTTCTCCCAGCGAGGTTTTCTGGAGCGGGGAGATTTCCGTGCGCGGCCGAGCGAGACATCCTATGGGTTCTTCAGCTACGTCGGCATGGTGGACCGGGGTACCGGCTATCCGCCGCAGAATCAAGGCGGTGAGGACGCGCATCTTCTTGCCGAGCGTCCTTTCGGGAGCTTCCGCGGAGTCGCGAATGTCGATTACCTGAGTTCGTTCGTGTTCCGCATCGCTTTCACGGACGTGTACACGCAGGCGATCGATTCCGAAGTGAAGTCGCAGATATTCCTCTCCAATACAACTAACGGATTTCACTTCGATGGGCTGGCCGAGCGCTATCAGAACTTCGAGATCTGCAATCCAGCAACCGAATTGAACGCGGCCTGCACCACGTTGACTCAGACCGAACTGGTGCGCATTCTGCACACGCCAAGCTTTTTCGTCTCCAGCGAAGAGCGGCAGTTGGGAAACTCTCCTCTATATTGGTCGTTTGAGACCGCAGCCGAGGGATTGCAGAGGCGCCAGATTGGGTTTCGCACGGCGCCCTTGGTTGGCAGGTTCGATCTTGCGCCTTCGCTGATCCTGCCCTTGCAATGGCGGGGATGGTCATTGCGCTCCGACCTTACGCTGCGAGACACGATTTATACTCAGCGGTACAGTCCCGCATTGGCGGTAGCCACATCTCCGGGAAGAGCCGAGGACGAGGCGATTAATCGCTGGTCGCTCGAAACTTCAGTGGAGTTGCGGCCACCGGAGCTGTCGCGGATCTTCGAGCGACCGTGGCTGGGCCGGAAATGGAAGCATGTGATCGAGCCCCGCATGAGGTACGACTATGTGACCGGGGTCGACAATTTTGCAAACCTTTTGCGTTTCGACGCCACCGATGTGCTGACCAACACCAATGAGATCGAGTACTCGATAGTCAATCGTCTTTACGCCAAGCGTCTCGATCCCAAATCTAAAGATTGCACCACGCCGGGGATGAGTACGCTCATCATCGGGGGCGCGCCTCAGGTGGGCTCGGTTCCATGGGAAACTCCTACTCCGGACAAGCAAGTTTGCTCTACAGGACCGCGCGAGATTCTGAGTTGGGAAATTGGCCAGAAATATTTTTTCGACCCGACGTTTGGCAACGCGCTGGCCGGAGGGGAACGCAACGTATTCACCACGACCGCGGATTTTACGGGGATCGCGTTCCTGAACGAAGAGCGGCGTTTTGCTCCGTTGATTTCCCGGCTACGAGTGGAAACCAGCCCACGCGTCAATACGGAATGGGATCTGGATTACGACTTCAAGGCGGGACGCATCAATGGCAGCACCGCTCTGGTGAACTACAACTACGGACCTTTCACCATCGGTGGAGGCGATGCTTTTTTGCGGGTGATTGACACGCCGGTGGGAACGGTGGCCACCACCCCAACCGAGTTTCATCAGTTCCGGGTTTTGTTTGGCTATGGTCAGCTGAACAAGCGCGGTTTGAGCGCCGCGACCAGCATCGGTTTTGACGCAAACCTCAACTCGCTGCAATATGCCAGTGTGCAGACTACTTACAATTGGGACTGTTGCGGCCTGAGCCTGGAATACCGGCGCTTTGCCCTGGGATCGGTGCGGGATGAGAATCAATATCGCTTCTCGTTTACATTGTCCAATGTGGGCATGTTCGGCAATCTGCGGCGGCAGGAACGACTCTATTAACCGCTCCTGCGTATCCAAAGTCTTTTCACTACAATAAACATCGTGGATACTCAACCTCTGCACAGTTCGAAAGCTGAATCCCTGCGCTGCATCCTCGCTGGTTGCGGCCGCCTAATCGTGGCTTACTCCGGTGGAATAGATTCGGCTTTTCTCGCCTGGGTAGCGCACCAGGTACTGAGCGACAAAGCACTCGGCGACAAAATGCGCGCGGTGATCGCCGATTCGGCCAGCCTGGCGCGCAAACATCTTGAAGATGCTCTCGCCTTCGCGCGCGAGCGTGGAATTCCAGTGGATGTGGTGGAAACAAGGGAACTGGAAAATCCTGCTTACACCCGCAACGATGCCATGCGCTGTTTTCACTGCAAGGACGAATTGTTCAGCGTGCTCGAGCGCTATCGTAAACAAAACGGGTTCGATGCCATCGCCTATGGACTAAATGCCGACGATGAGGGCGATTTTCGTCCGGGGCAGCAAGCGGCGCGGCAACATCATGTGTTGGCTCCACTGCTCGAAGCTGGTTTGAGCAAAGCGGAGATCAGGGAACTGGCGCGGCAAGCGGACTTGCGCGTTTGGGATAAGCCGGCCTCGGCGTGCCTTTCGTCGCGACTGGAATATGGACGCGCAGTTACGCCTGAAGCGCTGAGCATGATCGAACGCGGCGAGAATGCATTGCGCGCTTTGGGGTTCCGGCAATTCCGCGTGCGCCATCATGGCGAGATTGTGCGCCTAGAGATCGCGTGCGAAGAACTGCCGCGGGCGCTGACACCGGAGATGGCCCGCGAGTTCACCGTAGTGTTCAAGTCGCTCGGATTCAAGTTCGTTACGCTTGATTTGGAGGGATTTCGCTCCGGATCGATGAATCAATTGCTGCCGGCAGAAGAGCTGCGACGGCGCTCTGCATAAAGCTGTCGTTAAAAACGCGGGCGTTCCCGCCGTGAGATAATCAGGCGATCTCTTAACGTTCAGGTGACTTCGATTGACGTGGTTTCGACTCATGGCGCGCCGCGCGGTTTTGCTTCTAATCCTGGTGTCAGTGGGTTGTTCGGCCCAAGCCCCATCTTCGCCGCCAGCTAATCTTTCTTCCACTCCCGACCTGGTGCGCGACATCGAGCGGCACGTCCGGGCGCAGTATTCGCTCCCGCCCGATGTAAAAGTCGTGGTAGGGCCCCTTCGGTCGAGCGAATTTGCCAACTACGACGCGTTGACCGTGACATTCGTCAGTCCGGAGAAAAAACAGGACTACGAGTTCCTGCTGGCGCACGACCATAAGACGCTGCTGCGCATGACAAAGTTCGATCTGACCACCGATCCGTACGCCGCGATCATGAAGAAGATTGACGTCAGCGGGCGGCCGACGCGAGGCAACAAAGACGCCAAGGTGATGGTTGTCAACTACGACGATTTCGAATGCCCCTACTGTTCTCGTATGCACGCGGCGCTTTTCCCTAGGCTGTTCAAGGAATATGGCGATCGCGTCGTGTTCGTCTACAAGGATTATCCGATCGACGATATACACCCGTGGGCCACGCGCGCGGCGGTGAATGCCAATTGCCTAGCTGCGCAAAATGCTGATGCCTATTGGGATTATGCCGATTATCTGCACGCCAATTATCAGGCGATCAGCGGGCAAAGAGGTCGCGACGGCGCGGAAGCGGAACTCGACAAACAGGCCACTCTGCAGGGTCAAAAGCATAACCTCGACATATCCAAGTTGCAGGCGTGCGTAAAGGCCCAGGATAAGAAGATGGTGCAAGCCTCGATACACGAAGGCGAAGCGTTGGGAGTGGATGCGACACCGACCATGTTCATCAACGGACAGAAACTGGATGGAGCGGTTCCCGAGGATGAGGTCCGAACCGCGCTCAACCAGGCGCTCAAGGATGCCGGTGTTGCGCCTCCGGCGCACAAACCTGCCGCGGCAGAAGCGAAGGCTCCGCCGGTTGCGCCAGCGAAATAGGTAAAATTGCTGTCATTCTGGATCGGTTCTTGAAAACAACTGTTGCACTGGTGCCTTCGGTTAAGCTGCAGATGGATTCGTCGTTGTGCAAAGGAAGAAAACTTTGAAAAATTGTGACTGCTTTGCGCGAGCCGGCGCAGGTGTGGCTGGCGCACTCTTGCTGCTGCTCGGACTTTCATCTTGTGACCGCACTAC
Organism: Terriglobales bacterium; assembly: GCA_030038475.1. Taxonomy (GTDB): domain Bacteria; phylum Acidobacteriota; class Terriglobia; order Terriglobales; family Acidobacteriaceae; genus Acidiflorens. The sequence continues at coordinate 48,022 of JASHOU010000035.1, forward strand.
GAACGGTGGAGATGTGATGGCTTCGGTGAATGGACGGAAGATTTATCGCACCGAGGTCGACAAGTATTATGCCAATCAAACGGCAGGCTCGGATCAACAGCCGGCAGGCGAACAGGCGGTTAGTCTGCGCTTGAGCATTCTGAATGAACTGATCGAAACGGAAATCCTAATGCAGCGCGCGGAAAAGCTCGGTTTGCTGGCGACTGACGAAGAAGTGGACCGCAAGCTCAACGAAATCAAGTCACCCTACACGGCCGAGGAATTCAACAAGCGGCTGCAGGATAAGAAGATCACACTCGACGATTTCAAGCGCGACCTGCGCCGCTCGCTGACCCGCGACAAGGTGTTGAACAAGGAAATCACTTCACGCATCAACATTACCGATCAGGATGTCAGCAACTATTACAACCAGCACAAGTCGGAGTTCAACCTGATCGAGACGCAATATCACCTGGCCAAAATCGTGGTTTCGGGTGCAGGGAACGGCCAAGTGCACAATCTTCAGAACGACAAGGCGCAGAACGATGCGGAGGCGCGGAAGAAAATCCAGAAGATCGCCAACCGGCTCGATAGCGGAGATGACTTTGCTACATTGGCGATGAATTATTCTGAAGATCCGGAAACGAGCAACAATGGCGGCGATTTAGGGATGGCGCCGGAATCGGCGTTGAAAACCGCCGACGCGGCCACGCGCGATGCAGTAATGAAGCTCAAACCCGGACAGTATACGCCGATCATTCCGATCGTTAATTTAGCCACCCATCAAACGGTCGGTTACATGATCGTGAAACTGATCGCGAAGGAACCGGCGGGGCAAAGGGAATTTAGCGACCCGCGGGTGCAGCAGCAGATTCGCCAGCAATTACGCGACCGCCGCGAGCAGTTGTTGAAAGCCGCATATTACGAGAGCCTGCGCGACGATGCGAAAGTCACGAATTACTATGCTGACGAAGTGCTGAAAAATCTGGGCGCGGCGCAGTAACTGATGTGCGCAACCGAGGTGCGCTCGGCGAAACAGCCGTAGCCGCCCACGCCATTTCCTAACCCTCCAGCTTCTTCGTTAGAATTTCGTTCACCAACCGCGGATTCGCTTGCCCTTTTGAGGCTTTCATCAGCTGACCGACGAAGAATCCGATCATGGTTTTCTTGCCGGCGCGATATTGCTCCACCTGCTTCGGATTCGCTGCAATCAGTTCGTCGGCTAGCTTCTCCAGCGCCGACGTATCGCGCGATTGCGTAGGTCGTCCTTCGGCTTCATAAACCGCGGGGAAATCCTGCCTGCGTTCGAAGCTGAGATCGTAGAGGTCCTTCAGCATTTTGCCGGAGATGGCGCCGGACTCGACCAGATCAGCCGAAGCTGTGACTCCGGCCATGGAGATTGGCGACTGCTCGAGCTCAAGGCCGTGTGCTTTGAGGCGGCCGAGCAATTCGCTCTGCACTAGATTTGCGACTCGCTTCGGATTGTTTGCCGTACGAGCCGCCGACTCGAATTGGTCGGCCATCGCCCGCGTGAGTGTCAGCGTGTGTGCGTCTCCGGCGTTGATCCCATACTCCTTCATCATGCGCTGGCGGCGCGCCTCGGGAAGCTCAGGCAGGCCCGAGCGAATTTTGGCTTGCCATTTTTCATCGACGACCAGAGGCAGCAAATCGGGCTCCGGAAAATAGCGGTAATCGTGCGCCTGTTCTTTCGAACGCATGCCGTAGGTCTTGCCTTCGTGTGCGTTATAGAGCCGCGTTTCCTGCGTGATTTTGCCGCTCGATTCGAGGATGCCGATGTGGCGCTCGATCTCATAGTCGAGCGCCTGCTTGATGAAGCGAAACGAGTTGACGTTCTTGACCTCGGTCTTGGTGCCGAATTCTTCTTGTCCACGCGGCCGCACGCTGATGTTGGCGTCGCAACGCAAAGAACCCTCCTCCATATTGCAGTCGCTGACGCCGGTGTAGAGGATGATTTCCTTCAGGCGCGTCAGGTATTCGTATGCCTCTTCCGGCGAGCGCATGTCGGGCTCGCTGACAATTTCGGCAAGGGGCACGCCGGTGCGATTCAAATCAATTGCCGTCTTCGTAGCGGCATCGGCAAAGCCCTCATGCAGGCTTTTGCCTGCATCTTCTTCGAGGTGAAGGCGGGTGATGCCGATTTTCTTTTTGCCACCGTTTGCATCGATCTCGATGAATCCATGTTCAGCCAGCGGCTTGTCATACTGAGAAATCTGATATCCCTTGGGCAGATCGGGATAAAAGTAATTCTTCCGAGCAAAAATCGAGACTTGATTGATCCGGCAGCCGAGGGCCATCGCCGCCAGCACCGCGAATTCCACTGCCCTCCGGTTCAGCACTGGCAAGGCTCCGGGCATTCCGAGACACACCGGGCAAACATTGGTATTGGGCGGATCGCCGAAACGAGTCGAACACGAGCAAAAGATCTTCGACTCGGTCAGCAACTGGACGTGGACTTCAAGTCCAATCACCGGCTCGTATCTCGCGAGTACCTCCTCGGGAGTGGCTGGAATGGTGGCCATGTCGATTGTCGCCGCAGCAAGAGATTATAGCTGCCATGTTGGTGGATAGACGCGCCCGAACGCAATCCGAGGCGCACAACTAAGGTCCTTTCGTTTCCGGAGCGCTCAAGTATTTCTCCATCGGAATTTCAAAATACATCAGTTCGTTGCCGCTCGCATCGTGCACACCCGTCACGTAGAAGCTTGCGCCTGCCAATGGATGTGGAATGTCGCTTATATCGAAAAAAAGAAACCCGCGTACCGTCGAGTGCGGCTCGACGGCCTTGGCGTCAAACTGGGCGCGATCGATTTCGTCCCAAGTCTTCTTGTTGACCCCGCCCTTTACTTCTTTTTTGGGCAGCGGAATCGGCAAAGTAATTTGCCCATCGTTGCGTGATGGATGCGAGAGCCGGCGCAGCAGATCGTCGTTGGTCGCAGGGAACAGCTTGCTGCGGTCTTTTGTGTTCAACTGCGCCTTCATATCCACAAGAGAAACCGGCTGATCGCTGTCATTCGTGATTACAAAGAAAACCGGCATGTATCCGTAGTTGCGGTAATTGACAGTGAAAATCGAAGCTTTATCTTCGAGGTCATAGGGATCGACCGCGACCGCAACTTTTTCTGTTGTGTGATCGTCATGTGCGGGATAGGCCTGCGCGGGATGGGCTGTGGGCATGACAAACTCTTTAGCCGACGCGCTCAAGCAAAGCCATATAAATCCGCTGACCGCTAAAAGACGCGGGAGGCGTGCCGAAAGCCAGCGCGGTAATTTCTGCAAACTTACTTTGTGCATGTCTGAATTATAGGAGATGGTTACGCGCTGATGTTTCACGAGTCGGAGAATTCCGGCGCAAACACCTTCGATTGCTCACGGCTCGTAGCCCGAAACTCGCGGCCTCTTCGCATAGATGCAGCTTTGCCCTATCCCATGCCGAGATCGGCTTAGATTCCGATTTAGAATGAACCTTCCTTCATGTACGCGCTCTACAGTGCGCTGCTGGCCCTCTTCCTAACGCTGACACTTCCCTATTGGCTGCTGCAAATGATGCGGCATGGCAAGTATCGCGCGGGGTTGCGCCAGCGGTTCGGCGCAATTCCGTCCACGCTCGCTGCTCGAAGCGAAGAGCCGGTAATCTGGGTTCATGCCGTTTCCGTCGGTGAAGTTGTGGCTGCGAGCGCAGTCGTTAAAGCGCTGCAAGAGAAATTTCCATCGCATCGCGTCCTGATCTCAACCACCACCAGCGCCGGGCAGAAACTCGCCGCGCAGCGTTTTGCTGCGGAAAATGTCTTTTACTTTCCCCTCGACTTCGCTCTTGCCATTCGCCCCTATCTCGATGCGTTGCATCCAGAGCTCGTCGTCATCGCCGAAACGGAATTCTGGCCGAATTTTCTGCGGCTGGCGAAGCAGAGCGGAGCTCGAATCGCCGTGATCAACTGCCGCGTTTCTGACCGGTCGCTCCCGGGCTATCGGCGGTTTCGCTTCTGGCTTCCTCAGCTGCTGGAGAAGTCGCTCTCGAACGTCGATCTGTTTTTGGCTCAGACTGAAGAAGACCGCCGCCGCTTGATCGAAATTGGCGCCGCCGAATCGAAAATTAGAGTTGCGGGAAACCTGAAATTCGATGTGGCCCCGCCGCAGACTCCAGCCATTGTGGCGAGTCTGCGGGAAAGCTTCGCTCACTCCGAAGCGGGACCGGTTTTGGTGTGCGGTAGCACGATCGAAGACGAAGAAAGCCCCCTGCTCTCGGCGTTTCGCGACATCCTGGCCAATAATCCAAAGGCAGTGATGATATTGGCGCCGCGGCATCCGGAGCGCTTTGCACAGGTTGCCACGCTGGTCGAAACGCTCGGCTTCCGCGTCTTGCGGCGCTCATTGTGGAGCGGCGAATCGCTCGCCGGAAGCGTGCTTCTGATTGACAGCATCGGAGAATTAGCTGCGATTTATTCGCTGGCCACGGTCGCGTTTGTGGGCGGCAGCTTGGTGCCGCGCGGCGGACACAACATTCTCGAACCTGCACTTTATGGCGTTCCCATCGTTATTGGCAGTCACTACGAGAATTTTCGCGAGGTCGTCGATTTCTTTGCTGCCCGTAATGCCGTCCGTATCGTTGGACTAGCGGACCTTCCGCTGGTTTTCATGGAGTTGATAGAAAATAACCGCGAGCGAGCGACCCTCGGCCGGAACGCACTGGCAGCACTCGAATCGCAGCGCGGCGCCACGGGCCGAACTGTTTCCGCGCTGCTCGAACTGATGGTAACGGGTGTTTCATCATGAATCCACTCACTGGACTCTACCGCGCCGCGACGGTTCTGCGAAATACAATGTTCGATCGCGGCGTCTTCGCCTCGCACCGGCTTCAGCATCCTGTGATCAGCGTCGGCAATCTTTCAGTCGGAGGCGCGGGGAAGACTCCATTTGTCATTGCGCTCGGCGAGCTGCTTCAGGCGCGCGGTATTCAGTTCGATGTGCTGTCACGCGGGTACGGTCGCAAGACTCGCGGCGTTCTGGTAGTCGAAGCCGATGGAAGCGCCGTCGACTTCGGCGATGAGCCGCTGCTGATCGCGCGGAAGCTCGGGGTTCCTGTGATCGTAGGTGAAAGCCGTTACGACGCAGGCCGCGTCGCCGAGCAGAAGTTTCAGCCACAATTGCATATTCTGGACGACGGTTTTCAGCATCGTTCACTAGTACGTGATTTCGATCTCGTGCTGATGACGGAGCGCGACTTTGACGGCAGGTTGCTGCCCTCGGGGCGGTTGCGCGAGCCGCTCTCGTCGCTCGAACGCGCGGATGCGATTGTGCTGCCGCTCGGCGTGGAAGCGAATCATCCAGCGCTGTGGCAAAAGCCGATCTGGCGAATGAAGCGTGAACTCGTTATCGCGAATCCGCCGCGCGTTCCTGTGGTCTTCTGCGGCATCGCGCGCCCCGAACAGTTCTTCGCGCAGATATGTGCCGCCGGAATCAATCCTGTCGCAGAAGTTGAGTATCGCGACCACCACGCCTACACACGAAGTGACATTGAGCATCTCCTGGCCGCGCATGCCACGCAGGGAGCCGACGGCTTCCTGACCACCGAAAAAGATGCCGTAAATCTGGGGCCGTTGCGGGCACAGCTTGAGCCGCTCGCCCTCGCAGAACTCCGCCTTACACTCGATCATCCTGCTGACATTATCGATGCCATCCTGGCCGCACTTGCGAAACGAAAGGCCCGCTCGTGAGAAAATCTTGAGTTGCACTCGACGACTGATTCATGACACGCATTGGATGACGAAGCATAATAAAGAAAACGAGCGCCTGCGGCAGACTGTCTTAAAAAAGACCGCCTTACGAAAGATTGTCGAATCTTTCCCCAAGCTCACCGTGACCGTGCTCGCCGATCTGGTGGCCGACGAATTTGTATTCGGCGAAATTTCCCGCGTTTCGCGTGAAGCGCCCGTGCTGATTTTGAGGCACCATGATCGCAAGGTGATCCCCGGTGGCGGCGCAAACGCCATCTACAACCTTGCCGACCTCGGAGTCAACGTCTTGCCGGTTGGCGTTGTGGGAGATGACGAGCCTGGAAGAATGCTGCTGCGCGCGTTCCGCCACAAGCGCATTCCAGTCAGCGGTGTCTTCAAAGACAAGAGTTGCACCACGGTGACCAAGACGCGCATTCTGGCTGGATTCGCGCACACCGCCGGACAACAGGTTGTGCGCATCGACCGTGAGCCAGTCGAAGGGCCCAACGGACATTTGCGCCGCGAGATCGTACTCGCCGCGCGCGAATATGCCCGCGCCTCCGATGCATTGCTCGTCTCTGATTACGGATACGGAGCTGCGACCCCGAATCTGCTGAATGTTATTCGCGAAAAACGTGCGCTCGATAAGGTTCCGGTGACGCTCGACTCGCGCCATCGTCTGCTTGAATTCTCCGGCGTAACGGCGGCCACGCCGAATGAGTCTGAGGTGGAAGAGGTCCTCGGCATTCGCATCGGCAACGACAACGATTGGGAGCGGTTGGTGGCCGCAGGCGAGCAGATTGCCAGCGCGATGAATTTGGAATCGCTGCTGATCACCCGCGGCAAGGATGGCATGGTAGTTTTCCCGCGCCGTCACAAGCCGGTCGATATTCCGATTTTCGGCAGCGACGAGGTTGCAGATGTAACTGGAGCGGGCGATACCGTAGTCGCGACTTTTACCGCGGCCCTGGCTGCCGGCGCAACCGCCGAAGAGGCCGCTCACCTCGCGAACTATGCCGGCGGGATCGTGGTGATGAAGCGCGGCACCGCTACAGTGAGCCAGCAGGAACTATTGGAAGCGCTCGATAAGACGGCGCCGCTTGCTCGCGAACATTAGCGGGCGAACATTAGTGTGCGAGCATTAGTTTCCCAGACCAGAATTCGAACCAGGATCTCGGCACCCTTGACGACATCATTCCATCCGAAGATTCTTTCGCGCGAACAGTTGCAGCGGCGTGTGGCGGATTGGCGGCGGGCCGGCGAGCGCATCACGCTGGCCAACGGCTGTTTTGATCTGCTGCACGTGGGCCATGTTCGATACCTCCATGCGGCGCGCGAAATCGGCGGCAAGCTGATTGTGGCGGTCAACGCCGATGACTCAGTGCGCGCGTTGAAAGGTGAAGGGAGACCGCTGATGCCCGCCGAAGAACGCGCGGAGATTCTCGCGGCCCTGGCCGATGTAGACGCCGTCGTGGTCTTCTCCGAAACCGATGTGCGCGCTCTGGTTCGCGAGATTCGTCCGGATTTTCACGCCAAGGGAACCGACTACACTGCCGAGAACGTGCCCGAGCGTGATGAGGTCGAAGCTTGCGGAGGCAGGGCCGTCATCGTAGGCGATCCCAAAGATCACTCGGTGACTGACATTATCCACTCGCGGTTGCAACCGCGAAGATCTTGAGGCGGCGCGAATGGCGGCGGGAGCTGCGACCAAGATCGCTACAAAGATTGCGACAAAGATTAGGATGACCGAAACCATTGCTCTTCCACTAGGAAATTCGCCACCAGGGAATTCGCTACCTGGGAGGTCATCGTTAGTCGCTCCGCGATTCGCCCGCCTTCTCATCGTGCGCCTCAGCGCCATGGGAGACATTATTCACACCTTGCCTGCGGCCGCGGCAGTGCGCGCAGCATTTCCGGATGCCACTCTGGGGTGGATGATCGAAGAGCGCTGGGCGGAGCTGCTGTGCGCCTTGCGCTATCCGCGATCTGGCCCGCGCTCCGAGCAGCGCCCCTTGGTTGATCGCGTCCATGCCGTGAATACGGCAGAATGGCGGCGCGCTTTTCTTTCGTTGAATACCTGGCAGCAGATCGCCGCGGGCTTGAGTGAATTGCGCGGAATTCATTATGACGCGGTGATCGATTTTCAGGGCGCGGTCCGTTCCGCGCTGCTGGCGCGCTTGTCGGGTGCGGGTGTCGTGTATGGCGATGCGCAGCCGCGTGAAAATGCCGCCAGCATGTTTTACACGCGAAGAATATCGACCAACGGTATTCACGTTGTACAACAGGCGCTGACGCTGGCAAGAGCAGTTGGCTCGACGACGGGACCGACGGTTGGACCGATTGCGGACACGCCAACTCTCGACTCGGAAACTCAAATAGAGTTTCCTGTCGACGCGGATGCGGAAAGCAAAATCGCCGCTTTCACGGCGAATATAATCGGATTCGCAATTCTCAATCCTGGCGCGGGCTGGGGCGCCAAGATGTGGCCAGTCGAACGCTACGGGCAGGTTGCAAAGGAATTGGCAAAAGATGGCCTATGTTCGCTTGTAAACTATGGGCCGGGAGAAGAAAGACTGGCGGCGGCGGTTGAAGCCGCGAGCGAAGGATTTGCGCGAAAAGTTATCTGTTCGATTTCGGAGCTGATTGCGCTCACGCGCCGCGCTCGACTGTTTATCGGCGGCGATACGGGGCCCATGCACCTGGCGGCAGCTTTGAAGATTCCGGTGGTGGCAATTTTTGGTCCGACAAATCCGGCGCGTAACGGACCAATTGGAACGCGCTCGATTGTGCTGCGGAGCGCGAGCAGTACGACCGACCATGCCCGGCGCGGCGAGCCGGAGCAAGGTATGCTTGAAATCGGCGCCCGCGAGGTCGTCGCCGCGGCCCGGAAGCTATTTGCCGAATCTTCTTCCGGAGAGCCGTGAGCGAAGCTGCGCAATCCGAATTGCCTTCGCGACCAGTCATCGTCTCTGCCTGGTCGCGCATAGCCCGTCGCATTCGCGTACCTTTCGGATTTCTTTTTGCTGTGTTTTATGTCTGGCTGGCGCGGCCAACCAAAACGTCGCTTCTCGCAGGCGCTCTAGTGCTGGTACCCGGACTGGTCTTGCGTGCGGTGGCTTCCGGATACGTGCAAAAAGACAAGCAGCTCACCACCAGCGGGCCCTATGCGTACACTCGCAACCCGCTGTATTTCGGCTCGCTGCTGTTAGCCGCCGGTTTTGCTATCGCCGCGCGCAGTTGGTGGATCGTCGCCCTCATGCTCCTGATGTTCGCACTGATTTACGTGCCGGTGATCGCCGGCGAGGAGCGCTATCTGCGCCAAACTTTTCCCGAATACGCCGATTATGCGCGCCACGTGCCGCGCCTGTTGCCGCGTCTAACTCCTTATGGCAACCGGCAAGACGCTTATGCCGCCTCCCGCTATTGGAAGCACCGCGAATACCGCGCAATTCTTGGCTGCGCCGCCCTGCTGGCAGTCCTTGTCGTCAAAATGGTGTGGTAGTCTGCCGTGGAGCATGAGGCGCTTATCGCGACCGTCAAAACCGGCAGGTTCTGATTCCGATTATGGCGCAGCTGTAGGCGCGCGATTTCAACATCTCCGCACTCTGCTGCAAATTGCCCTTCCGCTGATCGCGACCCTGCTCACGGCGCAGCAAACGCCATCGAACGAAACCATCGGCGCCGCTCACGCCGAAATTGTGCCTCCACGCCCCAACTATTATCTTTTTCCCGATGGCCAGGGCTACGTTTATTCGGCGGAGTGGCATTTGATCATCGCCGGGACCGGCGTCGTGAGAATGGAAGTCGACCGAAACGAGCGCAAAGTCACAGCAACCGCGGAATCTTCCGGAGTGGTTAACGTACTCTTTCCGGTGCATGATCGCTTCGAAGCGCACTTCGATCCGCGCACGTTCTGCTCGCTTTCAATCTTCAAGCACAGCGAAGAAGGCTCGCACAAGCGCGAAACTTCGATCCACTTCGATTATGTGCGCAAGAAAAGCACGCTCGATGAGAAGAACCTGAAGACGGGCGAGGCCAAGCATGTTGAAAACGATCTTGCGGACTGCGCCACCGACGTGATTACGGGCTTTTACTACGTCCAGTCGCTGCTGCTGCAACTGGGCGCGGTCTACGAGTTCCCCATCAGCGACGGCAAGACGGCGATCATTCGCGCCACCGTGGAAAAACGCGAGCAGGTCAAAGTGCCGGCGGGAACATTCTCCGCAGTGTTGGTCACGGCCGAGGCGATTTCCGGGCCATTGAAGTCCAAAGGCAAAGTGTGGGCATGGTTTTGCGACGACGCCAGTCACACGCCGGTGCAAATGCGCGCCAGGCTGGGATGGGGCACGCTGCTGTTTCGTTTGCAGCGAATCGAAAAATGAATTTTGTAATTGGCAATTTGTAATTGGTAGTTGGAAACGATACTACCCTTAAATTTGCAGATTACAAATCACGATAAACAAATTTCCCGGTCCTATTTTTCGGCCAGAACCGCCTGCTTCGCCTTCGCAAACTCCGGACGCGCGGAACTCGACCCTTCACAAGTCTTGACCAGCACCGAGTAATATTCGGCGGCTTCGGAAGGTTGTCCAGCCATCTCCGCTGCCTGGCCCGCGCCATAGAGACCGTTGAAACGCTTTGGATTGAACTTCAAATCTCCCCGATATTCGGCCAGCGCCTGCTCGGGATGCTTCATCTCAAGCAGCATGTCGGCCAGCATCTCACGCGCCGGTATGGACGTTTGTTCTTCGCCGACTGCGTCTTCATGATCGGCGACCTTGCGCAGCACGGCGGTTGCCTGCTCGTTTTTGCCTTCGCCGTGCAAAACCCACGCCGAGGCTTCCTGCTGCAGCATCTCAACATATTCGACGGCGTAAGGCATCCTGCGCGTCACATAGTTTTTTCGAATGGCCTCGATCTGCGCCAGGTTTTTCTTGGCACCTGCCAGGTCGGAGCTGCGCGCGCATCCAATCGTCTTCGCCCAGTACGTGTAAGCGCGGTCGAGCGGAGCGGCCTTCGCGATCACGGGCAGCGCCGCCGCGTCAGCCCATTGATGCAGTTCGATCGCATACATCGCAGGAAACTTCGACATGCCGAAAGCCTGCATGTCACGATCCATATCTCCCATGTGCATTGCGGGCATCGTTTTCACCTCTTCCATCACCTTCAACGCATCCGTCTCGCGCCCGCTCTGCAAATAGGCATAGATCAAAAAATCCATGGCGTGAAACTGGTGGCCTTCGCCCTCCATCTGCATCTCCGCCGCTTTGCGGGTAGCCGCAATCGAGGCCAGATTCGACTGGATGTCATCCGGCCAGTCGCCCACGCGCGCAAAAATGTGCGAAGGCATGTGCACCGCATGCGGAGCAAACGGCGCAATTTGCGCATAGCGACGCGCTGCCGGCAGCCCAAGCTCGGCCATCTGCGGCTTGTCGTAAGTGTGGATCAGATAATGCGCAACTCCCGGATGATTCGGCTCTTCGGCAAATAGTTTTTCCAGAATCGCGGCCGCCTGCTTGCGATTGGCGAACGTTGTGTCACCGTCTGGCTCTGAGGCGAGCAACGACAGCGCATAAAAAGCCGCTGCCTCATGGTCGTCCGGATATTTCTGGTACACCTTCTTCATGGCCTTGGAGTAGGCTCGCGCTCGCGCGTCGTGGTCCGCATTCGCATTGTTGGAGTAGAAAACGGTCAACGCTTGGATGTAGTCCCGCTCGCGCTCGGTTTTCGCCTGCGCCTTGTCAGCCCTCTTCAACTCCGCCAAGCCGCGCTGGATGGTCGCCTCATTGGGCTGATCCCAAAGCTGATGCCAGTGGCTCATGGCCTCGCCCCAATATGCCATGGCGCACGCCGGGTCCTGTTTTGCGGCATTGACAAAGGTTTTTTCCGCCTCTTCGTACCAGAACGAATGCAGCAGCGCCACACCTTTGTCGAATGTCTTCTGCGCATCGGCAGTACAAGACACAGCAAAATGCACCGTGCCCAGTTGTTCCTGCGTCAGATCTTCGTGATGATGTTCTTCGTCAGCAACAGCGATGGAGGAAAATAATGCAGCGATACAAAACGCCCAGATAAGTCTATGCATGAAGCACCCCGCTTGGAGTCTATTGCGCCGGTTGAAGCAGGGTCAAGGCGGAGGGGGGGATAGCTATAGACGACGGGAAAATCCGGCCACCCCTACCCACAGAGACTCGGACTCCGGGAGCCGGGGCGACGCTAGCAAGAAGGCAAACGGACTTTCTTAGACCTATGATGGTTGTCGCGATGAGATGTTGCGCTGCACAACACTCTTTGCATTTTCCGGAGCGAGCGCCTAGCATCTATAGCCGCCGGGCTTCCCTCAGGGAGAAAGGATGTATTGGGCACAAAATGGAATCGACTCGATGCGTTGGTTAAGTAGGTTGACAGGTTTACGAACAGGAATATGTTGGTGGACTGCCTCGCGAGCCTCTAGCGCGCAGTACGAGGCGAGACGCGATTCCACACCCATCAATTTCCGCTGATGCCCGATATGCCAGCGCCGTGACTTAAGACTTTTGGAATGTTTCTGTTAAACTTCTCACTGCTGTTTTGGCTTAATGATTAGCAGCATTACTTTTTCGACTGCTTCCGCAACAGATAGTTCCCAGCGGTGTGCAAAATCCCTCGCCGTCGTTCCGTAACACAAGTGGAACCCACTCAACACCCCTAGCATGAACAGTAATGCTGGTACAACATACCGACCCAAACTAGCTTCTGGCTGTGGAAATGGTCTGGGTAGAGTAAAGTAGGTTGCGAAAAACAAAAGGACTACCAAAGTCCAGAGTAGCGCTTTCCCGACGATAGCTCCAACTGCCACGCCGATTTCACGTGCGCGTTCAAATTGAGCGGCATACATCTGTCGAGCCACAGCTAAAGCCTTCTCCTTTTCAAGCTCAGCTCTCAGTCTACGCGCTCGTTCGCCCTTCAGAGCTAGATCAGCTACTGCAAGGGCTTCCGCCGACTCTGCCTTGATCGCGTTTTGCGCAAATTTGAGAACCTCTGCTACCGTTCCCTCTGTGAATCCTTCGGGTGAGCCTAGTGTAAAGTCCATTAAAGCCCTTCGTGCCTCAACGGAATATCGCAATAGATAGTAATCGTTCTCGGAAATGCTCCCACGAGTGCTTAGCTTCTCTATCTCCGCCAAGTAAATCTTCCACAATCGGTCTGGCGGCTTCATAGCTGCGAAGCAATCAGCGATTATCATTGTTCTCGGCAAGTCAACGGCAGACATCGGCTGCTTTAGCCACACTATTGTGGTGAGCACGTCATCGCGAATTGCGAGAGGAACGGTCGTCCGTTCGTACTCAGTATTGAAGTATTCTCGTGCGGCCTTGATCAGATTTGTGTTCTGTGTAATAAATACCGCTTGGCAGGATTCAATATCTTGATACGGTTTACCGCCGCGCAAGCGATGAATCGCGGTCAGCGAGTCAATGTCAAAATGTTTCGCGCGTTCGCTCCTATATGAGACTATGCTCTCCATTATCTGGTCGAGTCTAGCCTCGTCCAATCCAAGAGCTACGGTCTGCGACGGTCTGGGTTTTGTTTTGATGCGGAGCGAACCGAGCGATTCGTCGAGTTTTGCAATCACAAGTTCTATATCGCTTGGTTTGTATTCCTTGCCCCCCAAATACTCGAAAAATTCCATTTGAGCTGGCTTTCGTCCGGAGCGTAAACTTCTTGCCGCAGCATCCAGGACCCCACTCACTTCATCGCGTGTATGTTGGAATATCGCTAGTTTCGCCTTCTGCTTGTAGAGCAGAGATAGGAGTTCCAACGAAGACGCCTGGCGAGATTCGCCTTCTAGACCAATTGCTCCCAAAATAAATGGAGTGTCAAAGTAAATCTCGACGCTCTCGAATAACCTCTGAACCTTAGCTATTTCTGGAAAGATTAGGACATTTGCCAACATCGAGCCTTTTACTATCGTTTCGAGAAATGAGAAACCTTCCGGATCGTTAGCCCACAAGTGGTGAACGAATGCCTTTATAAGAAAATCAGCATTCTTCACCGCCGTCGGCGGAGGAGAAATGGGGTTTCCGTCGATTGCGGCCGCGAGTATTGTTGGGGATCGCTCCTCAAGATATTCTAGGAGAGCGGAATCCGCTTCGTCTGTTGTCCATTCTGTTTCGTATCTTTCGCTGCAAAACGCGATCAATTTGTCGATTAAAGCTCGATGTTCTCGAAGCGCAGCTGCTTGGTCGATTGTGAATACTAGCTTATCGAGGACAGCCCTATTTCTAAGATATATTCTGTTCTGCTGCTTAATTAGACCTTGCTTTGCGCATCGATGCAGAATCGTCTTTAGCGCCCCTTGCGGAATTCCTAACCCGAACCGTTCTTTGATTCCCTTTTGTATTTCTGGCAAAGAGACTTCGTCTTGTGGCGCGGTTCGCAGAATCTCCGCAGTGAATGGGACAAAATTCTGTATGTAGTCGTGTCCGAGTTCGTCCCAATTCGCCTTGAGAATCGCAAGGCTGTTGATAACTCGGTTTGGAATACTCCGCGGAGTTGCAGATAACTGTTTTAAACTCGAGTCGCCTGATGCCATATTGTTTTGTTGGTTACCGATTTTGGGTTGGCCGTTCCCCCGTAACGGAGATGAGTTGGCTCGAAATCCCGGTAATAATCTGTTCAAAAACTCCTGCCACCGACGTTACTTCGGAGGGTTTGTCCCAGGCGCGCTGCGATAATGTCCCCGCACATAGGTTCCATCCTTGCGATAGTATCCGTTGACATGAACAGTCTTGGGCACGCCATTTGCGTTAAGGTCTCCGTAACACGAACCGTTTTCCGCACATGCACCCGTCCCGGAAGTGGTTGGCACTGGTGCGGTCGGCTTGGTCGGAACTGAATTGACTTCCTCTGCGCTGAGTTTTGAACGGTCGCAAGAGTACAGCCCTAATTTGCAAGCGTTGAGATTCCGCTGGTGGTCGGCTTCGGCCACAACCGCAAGCTCGGAAGGGGTCAGCTGTGACCGGTCGCAAGAGTACAGCCCGAATTTACAGGCATTGAGGTTTCGCTGGTGGTCAGCTTCCGCCACAACCGCAAGCTCGGCAGATGTGAGCTGTGATCGGTCGCAAGAATACAGCCCGAATCTGCAGGCATCGAAGTTGGACCGCTGCGCCCCAGCTAACTGAACAATTAAAAGAAAACCTGCAAAACAACTGGCTACGAAGCTTCGACAGCAAATCGATTTCTTCATAATGTGTGCCCTCAAAAAAAGCTGTTCGGCGTCGCCTAATTATCTTTTA
>JASHOU010000036.1 GCA_030038475.1 Terriglobales bacterium
AACGATTTCCAAAGGAACAGTGATCTGCTGCTCCATTTGTTCGGCTGAAATACCGGCCCACTGTGTGACAATTTCGACGTAATTGTCGGCGACATCGGGATAGGCGTCGATCGGCAGTTGCTTGAAGGCGACGATGCCCGCGCCCATGAGCAAGAGCGCAACCGCCAATACAAAAAGCTTGTGAGTGAGAGCGAAACCGACGGCCCGGCGTATCATCTATCTCTCCGCCGTGTCCTGCAAGATTAAAGCGTTGGTCACCACCTTCTGGCCGGGTTGGATGCCTGAGATGACCTCCTGCATGTTATTGGGCAACATGTCTCCGCTTACCACTTCGAATCTGCGGAAGCGCCCGTTGTCGCCGGGAGAATAAACCCACTCACGATCGTGCAAATGAAGGACGGCCGTTGCCGGGACTACGGCGTGCTTCTCCGCGTGTTGGCCGTGGAAGGTTGCGGTCACGAACATGCCGAGGCGCATGATGCCGGGATTCTCGACTTCCAGCCGCACTTTCGCGGTGCGAATGTTCGGGTCCAGCACCGGAAGGATGTTGCTGATGCGGGCCTTGAGAACCCGGTCAGGATAGGCATTCAAGTGAATGTCCGCAAATTCCCCCAGGTGCACTTTGTCCATGTCGTTCTCATACACGTCGCACATGATCCAGACGTGCGACATGTCGGAAATGGTGAAGGGGTTGGGTGGGGTGAGCGCCTGCACGCCCGCGGAAATGGTAATCTCCTGATCCGTAATGACGCCGTCGGCGGGAGAATAGATCGCGACGGTACCTTCGGGATGGTCGGGATCGGAGCCGAGCTGATGCAGGTGCTCCAATGCGGTGTCGAGTACCACGATCGAATCTTCTTCAGCATTTTCCGCAGTCTCCCAGGTGCTCTTGGGGTATGCGCCGGTGTCATAGAGCAGCTTGGCGCGATCCAACTGGACCTTGGTCAGTTTCTCGTTCGCGACCGCCTGCCGGTAATCCGAAAACGCTTGGGCGATGTCCGTACTCCGAAGCTTGAAGAGAAGCTGTCCCTTTTTCACCTCGTCGCCCAAGCGGGCATCGATTTCGGTTACGCGGCCCGATCCCAGCGAAATCACCGGCACCTGGCGCGATACGTCCGGGCTGACCACGCCGGTGACGCTCAGCTCGGGCGCCGAAACATGCTCCCCGGCCGTGGTTAACGGAAACAGCTCCGGGTGATCCACCTTGAAATTGTTGATGTCGATCTCCGGCTCAACTTCAGGCTTGGGAGGCGCCATGTTGGCCGTCAGCTCGGTTTGAGCGCTCGTCTTTTGGCAACCGGCGAGAAGAATACTCAAGCCGGCTGATACGATCGCGGCGAGCAGAATTGTTCGATTCATTCCACCACCTCGCGGCCGATGGCCATGTCCAGTTGCGCCATGGCCGTCAAATAAGAACCAATCAAATTCAGATACGCCAGTTTGGTATCGCGGAAGGCCTTCTCAGCGTCCAGGTAATCCAACAGAGAATTTCCGCCATTCAAATACGAAATTTTCATCTTGTCGCGAATCTCAGTCGCCATGCCCAGGTACTTCTCCTTATAGGGCTTCAGCAGATTCACGTTGCTCAACACCGTGTAGTAAGCCGAATCGACGTCGTTGAAGACTTGGGCCTGCGCGGCGTCCCGCAATTTTTCATTGCGGCTGATGTCGAGCTGAGTTCGCGCCTTTTCACCCTGGTTGCGATCGAAGATGCGCAAGGGAATACTGATGCTTGCGCCGATCGTGTCGTAGGCATAGGGATTGTTCGTGGAGGCATTGTGCGTCCACCAAAAGCTGTATGTGGGATCTGTGGAGCCATTGGAGACGGTGAGCTGGTAAGTAATCTTCGCCAGTTCCACGTTCTGCACGGCCTCCTTCAAATCCGGCCTGTTTTCCAACGCTATATTGCGGAGTTCTTCGAGCCGTAGCGGACGGGTGCTGAAATCATAAGGTCCGGTGACGTCGAATTGCTCCACCGGAGTGCGGTCATTGAGCAACTGAAGGAGCTGTACTTTAGCGGTTCGCAGATTCACCAGCGCGGTTTCATAGTCGGATTCAAACTGAACCCGCTGCAGCTCCAGACGGTCGATGTCCAGCTTGGCAATGTCGCCCGCCCGGAAACGCACTTGGTCCACTTCCAGCTCGCGGTCCCAATAGGCCAGGTTCTCTTTGGCGTTCTCGAAGAATGCTTTGGCCTGTAGAGTGTTCACGAACGCGCTTTGTAAGTTGAAAATCAGGTTCCGTTCCTGATCCGAATAAGCGGAGGCGGAGATGGCAGTATTTTCCTTGGCCTGCGCCAGTCGCAATTCGCGCTTGTGCTCCCGCTCGTGCAAATAACTCACGGCGGGCGAAAAAAATGTTCCAGCAAAGGGGCGGTAAATGCCCTCATGAGGGTAAAGCTGCGTGCCATCCGCCGTCATAGTGAAATCCGGATTCGGACGAAGATACGCCGTGATTTCCGCAGCTCGCGACTCGTCGATGCTGATCTGAGCCGCTCTCAGCGTAGGATTTTGAGCTTCGAACTTTTCCTTGATCTGCTGCCAGTTGAACGCTGTCTGAGCAAAACTGCACGCCGGCAGCAACCCGGCAAAGATAAGGAGATTCGAGGCGCGGAGTTTCGCGATCTTCATAGCGTGAAATGACGTCGCACGGACTCTCTGAATCTAAGCTCGCGATGGGTCGGGATGCCAGCAATTTTGCGCTTACAGCTTGTGTTCTTTTGACTGCAACCGTTCGATTGGCTTGACCGCCGTTCGATTATGCGCCGCTCTTTGGAACAATCGGGCACTCTTTGAGCAACCAGGTCAATCTTGCGGGTAATGGTCTTTTCGTAACGCGGGATTCACCGTAGCATTGATTCAATGCGCGACGCGTGGTTAATTCTACCTGCACTTGCGTGGGTGAAATCGCGATGAACGATCAAAAACATGGGAATCCAATTCGGCTGCTTTTAGTCGATGAGTTCGCGCTCTTCCGTGCCAGTCTCGGCCGTTTCCTTGCGTCCGAACCAGGCTTGGAAGTGGTCGGCGAATGCGGAAGTTGCGACGAAGCCTTGGATCTCCTGCAGCACGTAAAAGCGGACGTGCTCTTATTCGATTTCGAAGCCCGACTCGGCGAGGATTTCATATCCGCCGCTCGCCAGGCTGGCTACGATGGCCAATTTCTGATCGTTGCCGGATCTGTGGACGTTCGGAAATCCGCCCTCGCGCTAAAGCTGGGCGCGACCGGTGTGTTCCTGAAGTCGGAGGCCCTCGACCGCCTCGTACAAGCCATTCACGTTGTCGCGCATGGCGAAGTCTGGATCGATCCAAAAGTAATTCGGTTGCTCGCCGAGCAGTTCTTCTTTCCTTATCAGCGCCTCACCAAAGAGCCGCAGATTCCTTTGGGCGAACGCGAAAGGAATGTTCTGGATGGTATCGTCAGGGGCCTCACCAATCGGAAGATCGGCGACGGTATGGGCCTCTCGGAAAGTTCGGTCAAAAATATCGTGCAACGTCTGTTTGGCATCACTGGAGTAAAGACGCGGGGGCAGCTCGTGCGGATCGCTCTGGAGGGATCTTTTGATGCGCGGCAGGCAAACGATCGACACTCCAAGGATACGGTTCTCGCCGGTCGTGCCAGGCCCGAAAGATCAGTGCACTTATAAAGACCAG
The DNA here is from genome assembly GCA_030038475.1 of Terriglobales bacterium. GTDB lineage: Bacteria > Acidobacteriota > Terriglobia > Terriglobales > Acidobacteriaceae > Acidiflorens. Next base: position 3,654 of record JASHOU010000036.1, read on the forward strand.
TGCGGTTATAAGAGGTTGCGATAGTTCTCGAGCGCGACCCGAACGAGCTGGCTGCGACCGCGGACCGAGCATTTCGCGAATAGCTGTTGGAGCGTATTCTTCACGGCGCTCTCGGAGATCCCCATCCGCGCGGCGATCTCCTTGTTTGCCATCCCTTGAACCAGCAGTCGAAGGACCTCCAATTCCCGACTGCTTAAGGGCGGTTGCTGGTTGTCGCCCG
>JASHOU010000037.1 GCA_030038475.1 Terriglobales bacterium
TGTGTTAGTCGGAGCGAGTTCTCGGTCGCCACAGAACAGCAACGGCAATGAAAAACAGACCAAGAGCGATTAGCAGAGGAGTGAAAATCGTACCCGAGATGCTCATGTAGGCCGATTGGCCTTGAGAAAGCCGAACACACCCGACAGCAAGAACCGTCAAACCGCAAAACCAAAAGCAAACGCGAAAGCGATGAAGGTCACTTTTGCGTAGGCGTGGTGGCCTGTATCTCATGAACTTGTCTTGGGTCGCCCTTTTTCTTTCTTCTCGACCTGTTCGCGTTTGAGCAGTTCTTCTTTCGAGACTGATAGCACTTGGCGGACAGCATTGTCGAAACGCTCAAAGTCGGTTTTGCCGGGAACTCGCGGAGGCGGTAGCGGTTTCATTGCTTCTTGGTTTATTCTCCTCCCGCCTCTTCTTCTGCTGGCTGCAACGTCAGGAAAAACACTGATTCGTCACCGGATTTCTTGCCAACAGTGGAGGAGTTCAGTGGGCGTATGCGTTCTATTCCAAATTTCCGATCACCAAGGCGGCACGGCATTTTATCTCGAGCAGCCGAGCCACCATGGCCTGGTCTCACAGGCTGCGGGAGGGTAGTGGCCAGGGTGGGAGTTGGAACCCATCTAATACCTTCGGGGTGGGCAACAGGTATCTGGGGCTTAAGTTCACGATTAACGGCAAAATTCACTACGGTTGGGCGCAGCTGAGCACAGAGAATATCTTCTATCATTCCGCTACGCTGACCGGCTACGCCTACGAGACCGTTCCCAACAAGGCGATCAAAACAGGTGCCGAGCAAGGGACGGATGAGAGTGTGGAGCAGCCAGGTCCCGCAGCTCTCGTGCAGCCGGCGCCCGCCACTCTTGGGGCGCTTGCCAAGGGAGCGCCGGCGCTTAGTAGCTGGCGGCAAGAGTAAAGCTGAGCCTTGGCTCTAAAGTGAGGAGAACTATGAAATCCTTAGCCCCTTCGTTGAAGCCCATCAGCTCACCGGGTTCATTTCAAAAGCACCTGCCCATGTACGCCTTGGCCGCCAGCGCAGCAGGAGTGAGCATACTGGCGCTGGCCCAACCCGGCGAAGCCGAGATCATTTATACGCGCGCTCATGACGTCCGCACCCCATTCAATCTCGACCTGAATGGCGATGGCATAATCGATTTTACGGTCCGCAGCTCCGCAAGCCAGAGTTCAAATTTCCTTCGGGTGGCTGCTGCCTACACAGGGAACGGGGTTGTGGGTGGGAACTCTTACGCCTTTGCGCTTTCAGTTGGAGCTCAGATCGGGCCATCGGCCAATTTCCTCGGCAGCGCCGTGATGGCGTGGGGAGAAGCCGAGGGCACCGGGCGCTCCTTCGAGTGGCAATGCTTTGGGCCGTGGAGAAACGTCAAGAAGCGCTACCTCGGTCTGAGGTTCATGATCAGTGGCGAACTGCATTACGGCTGGGCAGAACTGAACGAGACCTGTCATAAGGCCATTAACAGCGCGAAGCTAATCTCGTATGCCTACGAGACTATTCCCGATAAAAGCATTGCCGCGGGACAGAAAAAAGAAGCACCAGAGGACGAGAGCTGGGCCGAGCCGGACCAGCCAGCCCCGCCAAGCACTCGTGCTTCAACGCCGGCCACATTAGGAATGCTGGCAAGGGGAGCGCAGGCACTCGACATCTGGCGGCAAGAGTAACCACTAAGCATTTTCGCGCTCGTCGGCGCAATGGTGTCGTCTTCGCAGCTAAGTTATCGCGCCATCGAGTTATTTCATGCCCGAAACGCTGGCCAAAAAAGTTCTTCTCGTCGGTTGGGACGCCGCTGATTGGAAAATCATCAATCCTCTGCTCGACCAGGGGTTGATGCCTACGCTGGAAAACCTCGTCAACCATGGCGTCATGGGCAACCTTGCAACTTTGCACCCCGTTCTCTCTCCCATGTTATGGAACTCCATTGCCACCGGCATGCGCCCCGACAAGCACGGAATTCACGGGTTCATGGAACCCGACCCCCATACCGGAAGCATCCGTCCAGTTACCAGCACCTCGCGCAAGGTGAAGGCCGTCTGGAATATCCTCACCCAGCGCGGTTACAAAACTCACGCGCTCGGCTGGTTTGCTGGTCATCCCGCAGAGCCGATCAACGGCATCTCCGTTTCCGATCTTTATCCCTATGCCGTAGCGCCACGCGAAAACGACTGGCCGTTGCCGCCGGGCGCGGTCCATCCCGAGAGCATGAAGCAAACCTTCGCCGCACTGCGCATGCATCCCGCAGAAGTCACGGAAGCGGCCATCCTTCCCTGGATTCCACGCGCCGCCGAGATCGACCAGGAGAAGGACAACGGCCTTCAGGTATTCGCCAAAATCCTTGCAGAGAATTGCTCCATCCACAATGCCGCCACTTGGATTCTGCAGAATCAACCCTGGGATTTCATGGCGGTTTACTACAACGGGATCGATCACTTCTGTCACCGGTTCATGCATTTTCATCCTCCGCGCATGGAAGGAATTCCGGAAGAGCAATTCGAAATTTACAAGGATGTGGTGAACGGCGCCTACCGCTTCCACGACATGATGTTGCAGACTCTGCTTGAATTGGCCGGCCCGGAGACGACGGTCCTCTTAGTTTCGGATCACGGATTTCATTCCGATCATTTGCGGCCGCGCGGCATTCCCCAGGAGCCGGCAGGCCCGGCTGTGCAACATCGACAGTTCGGAATCGTTTGTATCAAAGGCGCTCAAATCAAGCAGGACGAAAGAATCTACGGCGCGACCCTGCTCGATATAACTCCCACCATTCTGACTTTGTTTGGATTGCCCGTTGGCGCCGACATGGATGGCCGCGTGCTCGTGCAGGCCTTCGAGCAGCCCCCGGAAATCCAACGCATCCCCAGTTGGGAGCAAGAGACGGGTGAATGCGGAATGCATCCTGGCGATCTGCGCATCGATCCAGTCGCAGCCCAGGCCGTGGTGCAACGGTTTGTGGCACTCGGCTACATGCAAGCTCCCAGCGAGGACGCAGCAAAAGCGGCAGAAATGGCGGTTCGCGAGCAGCAATACAATCTGGCGCGCGCCTATTTGGATGCTCGCCGCTATCATGATGCACTGCCTCTTCTCCAGGGACTGGCAAGCAAGTGGCCGGATCAGGCCCGCTTTTCCCAGCACCTCGCCCAATGCTTTCTCGCACTGCGCCGCCTCCCAGAAGCCAAGACAATCCTCGAGCAACTCATCTCCAACCCGCCGAAGCCGGCGACATCCGAGGAGCCAACCGCCGAAGCGAAATCCGCGCCAGAAGTGCCCAAACAGCATCCTTGGGCAGACCTGCTCATGGGCATTATTCATTTTGAAGAAGGCAATATGGACGCGGCGCTCGCCCGGCTTTTGCAAGCAGAGCGATTCGATCCGCGTCTGCCGGACTTGCACCTTCGCATTGGCGAAGTCTATTTGCGGCAGAAAAGGAACGACGATGCCGAGCGGGCGTTCGAGCGCGCGCTTGAAATCGATGGAGACAGCGCGGCGGCGCACCTGGGACTGGCCAGAGTCCACTTGCAAAAGCGGCGAAATGAGCAAGCCGCTGAGCATGCGCTCCATGCGGTCGGACTACAACATTTCCTTCCCCTGGGCCACTTTTATTTAGGAGTAGCGCTGGCACGGCTTGGCCATCGCCAACGCGCCATCCTGGCGTTTGAGACGTCGTTGACGATCTTGCCCGGGCTGGTGGCCGCTCACCGCTGGCTAGCAGCGTTATATCAGCACGCGGGTGGCGACCCAGAGAAGGCAGCCCGACACCGCGGTATTTATTTGCAAACGCGTCGGCAACGGGGAATCAAAGCTCAGGCATGATCCCTGCATCGTCGTTGAAGCCTAAAACCGACCCTTGCCATTCCCCAATTTGAGACAGCCGTGTCATTCTGAGACAAACCGCCCGCCGATCCCCAAAACTTACTCCATATAAGCCGACTGCCACACCCTCAAACCCATGCTTTTCTTCCATTTCCCCTTAAGTCCATGCCCTTCAAGTTTATGGCCTAACCCGTGCACTATGAACCGCCGATAACAGCAGAATGGGTCTCCTTGCAGCTCTTTCAAACCGGAAAGAGAGGAGATCCGTCTGCTCCAGTTTCGTGGGGTCGAGGTCTTACCGTGCCCAACCAGGCAACCGCTCGCGCGCAAGAATCTGAAATCGTAGGCCGCTTGGCCAAGTTCTTTCCCGAAGCCACGCCCGTCCGCATTCCCATTAAACTCAGCCGTGCCCTCAGCAACCTCAAGGGCAGTGGTTACGGAACCGGCAACAATCAAAGCCCCGGCAACGCTGACAAAGCCGATAAAAATCAGGACCAAAAAAACGACGCCCACCAGAACGATACCGTCTTCTTCCAGAACACCGTGATCGAATTCGGCACGCCGCGCGAAGTGCTGTTTGCCGTCGACCATCCCTTGGAATTCGCCGATCGCGTGCTGGTCGAAAGCAACGACGGTTCCTTGCACGCCGAAGCTTCCGTGGTCGCCGTTCAATACCACCCGGAGCGGACCGTGGTTGCGGCCCGTTTCCTACAAAATGTTCCCAACTGGATCGTCAAATCATGACTGCACGCCAAGCTCAACCTTCCATCCCCGCGCAGCCTTCTATCGAAGAACAGGCAGCGACGCTTTCTACCCTGCAACCCGTTTACTCCACGCTGGTGCGCGAATTCGTCATCGAAGCGCCTCCCAACCCCGTCGATGAGGCGTTTTCGCCCTCGGCCGAATCGGTCGAGCACGCCGTGCAGTGGTTTCAGCAGGTCGATGCGCAGATCCAGGTGCACCAGTTGCGCCAATTCCTGCAAACTACGCCGCTGGCGACCGAAGCCGTGCTGCGCCATCTTCTTCTGCATCACATGCAGAAGCCTTCCAAATCCTCGAGCGACCGCGACAAGACCGATTTCCTGCTGGTCCAATATTTTTCCCTATGCGCGCCCTCTGGCCTGGAAGATTCCGACGTCGATCTCGAATACGTCGCCCAGGTGCTTGAGCCCGTGCTCGGCCCGCTCCAACCCAAACTTCCCGCTTGGCTGAATCCACTCGAAAACATTCTGCATACCGCCGCCAATTGCCGCCGCCTGAGCGAACTGCTGCACAGCGGCACGCTCGAGCAGGGCCGCAAGCTCAAGACCGACAATGCCGCCCGCTATTTCGATCCCTCGGCCATGGTGGCCTTTGCCCGCTTCAGCTTCATCATCCGGCGCACCTTTTTCCGCCTTATGCAAGACGATCTCAACGCCATTCAGGATGGCCTGCGCGAGCTCGAGCGCCGCGGCGTCACCACCATCGACTGCCGTCGCGCCCAGTTTTCCGCCGAGGAGCCGACCAGCCGTCTGCGCATGATCTGCCAGTCCTGGAAGGTTATGTTCCACGCCGAGTATTCCTCCGGCCAGCCTCTTCGTATGTTGGTCGATCTACGCGCCGCTGTCGATGATGCGCTTCAGAACGGAGGCCGCAAACTGACGCGCACTGCCGCCGCTCCCGCAAAATCCCACGGAGCGCAAAAGTAGAGCGGGGATTCCCTCTTTAACAGTCCCCCCTCAACTCAATTTAGCGGAGTAGAAAACGACAAGAAAACAACCGCAGAAAGTAACGCAGAAAGCAGCGCAGTCAGTAACGCAAACACAAGCCCAAACACGAGCAATGACCCGCAGCTCACGTCCAACCGTCCTGATCCTGGCCAGCGATCCCGCCTTCTCACGCGAGATCACCGCCCATTGGCCCGATGATCCGGATCCCAATAAACACCCGGAATTCACCGTACTCGATCAGAACTTCACTCCTGCCCTGCAGGCGAGCCCCTACGATCTCGCCATCGCCGACGCTTATTCCGTCGAGAACCATAACAGCAATAAGCGCAAGCCGCTAAACCGCCGCCTGAACAAGGATCTCAAGATCTCCCTGGCGGCCGCCGGCAAGCCCGCCATCCTCATTCACTCCGACCCGGCGCGCGATTTCTACAACGTTCGCGGGGCCGTTCTCGAACTCCGTCGCGAGCCCAAAATCTGGTCCACGCTCGCCGCGCTTATCGGACGCGAAATTCTTCGCCGCTCTCAGGCCGAATCTCATGCCCGCCGCTCCGAAGCCATCTGCGCCGCCGCCCAGGCAGAGGCTACACTTGGCCATTACATGTTGGAAATGCGCACCAACATCAACAACGCCCTCACCACCGTGCTCGGCAATGCCGAACTCCTGACCAACACTGCCGGCCTGCCGTCCGCAGTCCTCGCGCAAGCCGATGCCATCCGCAACATGGCCCTCCGTCTCCACGAAGTCTTCCAGCGCTTCTCCTCGCTGGAAAAGGAGTTGGCCGTGGCCGCGCGAACCACGGGCCAAAAATCCGCCGCCGCCAGCCGCTAAGAAACCAGATTGAGTCGGAATTGATGCAGAAAACAGGTCTCATTGCTCGTTGCCCACGAGCCCTGAGACCTGGACCCAAAAACCTGACCTTCTACGCGCTATACACCTGATCGTTCCGCCGCGCCTCATACCACAGCGCCAGTTCTACCCGGTTCCACAATCCCAGCTTGTCGTAAATCGTCCGCAGATAATTCTTTACCACGTGTTCCGTTGTCCCCAGTGAATCGGCAATCTCCCGGTTTTTGCAGCCCTCGGCTACGCGTTGGATGATGAACTGCTCGCGTGCACTGGGCGCGCGGACGCCTGCTGTCTCTCCTGCCATAATTGCCTCCGGTAAAGTAAGGTTGCGAGTTTGACTCGCTTGATTCCGCCCTTGATCCCAAACCGCAGGAACAGGCGGTTAAAATGCGCTTTGACCGTGCGCTCGGCTATGTTTAAATCCTTGGCAATTTGCGCGTTGTCGCATCCCTGCAACAACAATTCGATAATCTGCCGCTCCCTGGGTCCCACCTGCTCGAACTTCTGCTCCATCATGACTGCACCTGACTGGCGTGCCCTTTGCCGCACTACAAGGCGCTAAAGCCAAGCCCCATCGGCACATCCGGACTGATCTTGCGGCCTTAACCTGCATCCACGCGGCCAAAACCCGCGCCCATCTGTTAACTAGCTATGAAATTTTGCAATTCTGCCTTTTTCTCCCGAAAATGAGAGGTTCTACAGTAATCACGGTATTTTCAGCCGCTCAAGAATCCCGTGATTTCCTCAGTCTCTAAGGTGAATCGCTTAGTACAAACTTCCGATCCGCAGGCCTGTAAACGAGCATGATTTACACAGAAGTACACCCGTTTACATTCGTGATACTCCCCTATAATGAGCTGTGGACTTCAAGCTGGTAAGCAACTACAAGCCCCAGGGCGACCAGGGATCGGCCATCAACGCCCTCACCCGCGGCGTTTTCGACCGCGAACAGCATCAGGTTCTGCTCGGAGTCACCGGGTCGGGCAAGACCTTCACCGCCGCCAAGGTCATCGAAGCAGCCAACCGCCCAACGCTGGTTCTGGCACACAATAAAACCTTAGCTGCTCAGCTTTACCACGAGTTCAAGAGCTTTTTCCCGCACAACGCCGTAGAGTATTTCGTCTCCTACTACGACTACTACCAGCCCGAGGCCTACGTTCCCGCGGCCGATCTCTACATCGAAAAAGAATCCACCATCAACGACGAACTCGACAAACTCCGGCTCTCGGCCACGCGCTCGCTCTTTGAGCGCCGCGACTGCCTGATCGTCGCCTCGGTCAGCTGCATCTATGGACTCGGCTCGCCCGAAGCCTATTACGGCATGATGCTCTTCCTCGAAAAAGGACAGAAGATCAAGCGCTCCGACATCACCCACAAACTCGTTGACATCCTCTACGAACGCACCGAAGGCGATTTCCGCCGCGGCACTTTCCGCGTGCGCGGCGATGTCATCGAAATCTTCCCCACCTACGACGATTTCGCCTACCGTGTCGAAATGTTCGGGGACGAAGTCGAATCGCTCTCGCAAATCGATCCCTTATTCGGAACCATCCGCCAGCGCTACATGCGGCTGCCGATTTATCCCAAGACGCACTACGTGATGAAAGAAGAAACGCGCGCCTCGGCCGTCGCCTCCATCAAAGCCGAACTCGCCTGGTGGGAGGCGGAACTCGAAAAACAAGGTCGTCTCGTCGAATCGCAGCGCATCCATCAGCGCGTCATGTACGACCTCGAAATGATCAAGGCCATGGGTTACTGCCATGGCATCGAAAACTACTCGCGCCATTTCACCGGACGCCTGCCCGGCGAGCCGCCGCCCACGCTGCTCGATTATTTTCCGCGCGACTATCTGATGTTCATCGACGAATCCCACCAGACCGTGCCCCAGCTCCACGGCATGTATCACGGAGACCGCTCGCGCAAGCAAACGCTCGTCGAATACGGCTTCCGCATGCCCTCCGCGCTCGAT
>JASHOU010000038.1 GCA_030038475.1 Terriglobales bacterium
TCTACGCGTCTTCCGCGAAGACCTTGTTCAGCGTCTCGCTTGCGGCCTCCACCGGCAACTTCGGAAGCTCCGGTATCAGCCATTTCACCTTGCCGGCTTTAATCTCATCCTGCGCGATGCGGCAGGGTTTGCGCGATCCGGTATCGATCACCGGTGGAGCGCCTCCTTGCAGTTGCCGTGCCCGTCGTGCCGCTACCAGAATGTAACGGTAGTTGCTGTCGAACCCTTCTACCAGCTTCATACTCTCTCCCCCAAAAGTTTATGAGCCCTTTATGAACCTTTGACCAACTGCGGGTTAAACGAAGCCACAATCGGCTGCACCCGCTCGCGCGCCTCTTCCAGACGGCAGGCTTGTGCGGTTTCGATCACGTGCCTCTCTTCTTCCGAAAGATCTTCGTTAGAAAGATCGGACACGCCCGAAAGATCCGTCCCGCGTTCTTCCTTCAGCCGCTCTGCCAGCACGATATCCTTGAGCTGGTCCGTAGACTGCTCCAGCAGGTCATTTACCAATATATAGTCGTATTTGCAGTAATTCTCAATCTCTCGCCGGGCCGTGTCCAGCCGGCGACGGATAACCTCCTCCGCATCTGAGCCGCGGTTCCGCAAGCGGCTTTCCAGAGTCTGCCAATCGGGCGGAAGAATAAAGATGCTCACTGCATCGGGAATCTTCTGCATAATCTGGCTCGCCCCCTGCACATCGATATCGAGCAGCAGGTCGTGGCCGCACACTTCAGCCTCGCGCAAAAAGCGGCGCGCCGTACCGTAATAGTTTCCGAAGACATCGGCATGCTCCAAAAATTCTCCGGCCGCGACCATCGCCTCAAACTCTTCCCGCGAAACAAAAAAATATTCCTTGCGGTTATGTTCGCTTCGCCGCGGCGCACGCGTGGTGTAAGAGATCGAGAAATCGAGGTTATCAACCATCTTGAGTAATTTGGCGACCAGCGTGGATTTGCCCGAACCCGATGGCGCCGAAACGATGAAAACGATGCTCATGAAGTGTCAGGTCTTAAGGTTTCAGAGTTTTAAGGTTTCAAAGTTTCAAGGTGGAGAATTGCGTTCTTCGTCTCTGCAATCGCGAACGCTTTTGCCTTGCAACTTTGAAACCCTGAAATTTTGAAATCTTGAACTTTGAAACCTTTCTCATTCCAGATTTTGCACCTGCTCGCGCGATTTTTCGATCTCCGACTTCATCAGCAGCCCCATCTCGGTAATCTTCAAGGCCTCGCCCGCCAGGCCCGATGTCTTCGAAAGCAGCGTGTTCGCCTCGCGATTCATCTCCTGCAACAGAAAATCCATTTTCTTGCCCACTTCGCCGCCTTCGTCGAGCAAACTCAAAAAATGTTTGATGTGGGTATTCATCCGCACCAGTTCTTCCTGAATGTCGCTGCGATCGACCAGCACCGCGACTTCCTGCAAGATCCGTTCCTTGTCAACCTGTGCTCCCAGCAACTCCGCCATGCGCCCCTGTAAGCGTTCAGAATAGCTGCGCAAAATCGTGCTGCGATGGCCTTCCACCGCGGCTGACGCTTTTTCGAGATTCACCATGCGCCCGCGCAGCTCGGCCCCGATGCTGCGGCCCTCTTCCTCGCGCATCTCATTCAACCGCGTAAGCGCCTCGTCCACTCGCGCCATCACCGCGTTTTCCAACTCATCGCCCACTTCCCCGGCGCCCGAATCCATGGCCCCCGGCATCCTCAACACCACATTCAGATCGGGTTCGCCCTCAACTCCAAATTCATCCGCCGCCGCGCGGAACGCTGACACGTAGCCGGAAATCAGTTGCCGGTTGATCCCAACGCCGTTCGTGCCGGAGCGATCCAGGGTCAGGATCACTTCAACGTGGCCGCGAGCGATTTTCTCTTTCAACATGCGGCGCAACTTCATCTCCACCGCGTCGGTATCGGAAGGCAAGCGGAAATGAAGGTCCAAAAAACGATGATTCACCGATTTCAGCGACAGCGCAAACGCCAGGTGGGCGTGGACCTGCCCTTTGACCTGCGCAAAACCCGTCATGGAGCGAAGGGGCATAAGTTCAAAGTTTCAAGGTTTCAAAGTCTCAAAGTTGCAAAATTTCAGAGTTTCAAAGCGTTTTCCCTGCGATGATCCGATGGGGTTTCCCTTGCAACCTTGAAACTCTGAAACCCTGAAACCTTGCCCTTTCACGCTTCCGCAAACTGCAATTCATAAAGCCTTCGATACGTGCCCAGCTTCTGCATCAGCTCCTCGTGCGCGCCAACGTCGCTGATGGCGCCGTTTTCCAGCACCACGATGCGATCGGCTCGGCGCACAGTCGACAGCCGATGTGCGATTACAAACACAGTACGCCCAGTCATCAGATTTTGCAGTGCCGATTGCACCAGCGACTCCGACTCGCTGTCGAGCGCCGAAGTGGCCTCGTCCAGGATCAGAATCGGCGCATTCTTCAGGATGGCGCGCGCGATCGCAATGCGTTGCCGCTCCCCACCGGAAAGGCGCACGCCGCGCTCGCCAATCATCGTGTTATAGCTTTCGGGAAGCGCGCGAATAAATTCATGGGCCCGCGCCGCCCGCGCCGCTTCTTCCACCGTCTTCTGCGATACATGCGGCTGGCCGTAGGCGATATTGTTTCTCACCGTATCGTTGAACAACACCGTGTCCTGCGTAACAATTCCGATTTGCGAACGCAGCGACTCCAGCGTCACGTCCCGCACGTCCTGGTCGTCGATCAGAATTCGCCCGCCGCTGACGTCAAAAAAACGCGGGATGAGGTGTACCAGCGTGCTCTTGCCCGCCCCGCTCGACCCCACCACCGCCAGCACCTCGCCCCCCTTCACTTCCAGATTAATGCCACGCAGCACGACCGGAGAATCTTCGGCATTCTCATAAGAAAAAGACACGTCGGTAAAGCGGATCGTGCGCGCAAACTTCGCCATGCGCTTCGCCCCCGGCCGCTCCCGTACTTCATCTTCCATATCCATGAAACGGAAAATCTCCGACGAAGCTCCAATCGCCTGCTGGAAATTGTTGTTAAAAAGAGCGAACTTGCGCGCCGGCTCGTAGAGCTTGAACACCGCCACAATGAAGGCCAGAAACTGTCCCGCGGTGAATACATGCTTGTTGATCTCATCGCGTCCCATCAGCAACAGCAGCGCAATCGCGATCGCCCCCAGAATATCCATTAGCGGAGAACTGATAGCAAACGCCGCCACCAGCCGAAGATTCGCGCGAAACAGCCGGTGCGCGGCGGCGCGGAAGCGTTCGATCTCCCAATTCTCCATGCTGAAAGCTTTGACAATGCGGTTCCCGGTAATGGTCTCGTGCAGAATGTTCTGGATCTCGGCCAGCTTATCCTGACCGCCGCGCGTGGTGGTGCGCACCTTCCGCCCGATTTTTCGCGAGGAATACAAAATGATGGGGATGAAAAGCACCAGCACCCATGCCAGCTTGCCTCCGAGCAATACCACCACCGCCGCCGTGAAGAGCAGTGTGAAAAACTGCTGCAGAAATTCCGCCAGCACGCTCGACATTACGTACTGCACTTTTTCCACATCGTTGACAATGGTCGAAAGCAATGTGCCGGTGGTATGTTTGCTGAAAAATGCCGCCGAGCGCCGCAAGATGACGTTATACAAATCGTCGCGCAGGTCGGTGATCATGCCAAACCCGGCATAGTTGACGAGGTAGGTTCCGGCGTAGTCGAAGATGCCTTTCAAAACCGTTGCTGCCACCAGCGCAAACGCAACCATGGTCCAGGGATTTTGAAAATGTGAGGGAACGAATTGCTGAAGATTGATAAACCGCTCTGTGCCGGGGAGCTTGAACAGCGGGATGGTTCTCGTCGGCGAGCCGGGATTTAAGACACGATCAAAAATCGGTCCGATGAGGAGCACGCGGCCCGCATCGAGCAGACCGACGAGCGCCATCAGCGTCACCGAAGCCAGAAGCGGCCACCAGTACGGCAAAACATAACGCAACAGGCGAGGGATGGGACGAACCGGACGCAAATTCCCTGGAGTGCCTGCGCTCGTCGCGCCCGCCAGTGTGGTCGTCGCCATGCGTGTACCGCTCAATTCTACATGGGTTTCCCTGCAGAGATTGTGTGGTAGCCGGGCTCTGCCACGCGGAGGTCACTGCTTCAACAGTTCCTACTTCGGGCTATCCCGATGCACGACCTTCACCTTGTATCCCGCCTTGCGCAGCCGCCGGCTCACGTCGTCGGCAATCATCACCGAGCGGTGCTGCCCGCCCGTGCATCCGAAGCCGATCGTCAGGTAGCTCTTGCCCTCGCGAATGTAGTGCGGCAGCAGGTAAACCAGCATCTCTGAAATGCGGTTGATGAACTCCTGCGTCTGCGGAAACGAACGAATATATTTCGCGACCCGCGGATGCCGTCCCGTCAGCCCGCGAAACTCGGGAACAAAATGAGGATTAGGCAGAAAGCGCACATCGAACACCAGATCGGCATCTTCCGGCAACCCGTGTTTGTATCCGAAACTAACGCACGAAACCAGAATCGTCTGATGGCTTCCGGCGTGCTGTTGGAAGCGGTCGGTCAGGTGCGCGCGCAGCTCATGAACATTGAATTTTGTGGTGTCGATCACGAGATCGGCGAGGCGCCGAATCGTCCGTAAATGCCGCCGTTCAGCGCCGAGCGAAGCGCGCACCGTAGTCCCCGTTCCCAGCGGATGCGGCCGCCGCGTCTCGCTGTAGCGCCGCAGCAGCGCCGCATCGCTCGCCTCCAGGTAAATAACCTTCGTCGGAATAATCCGCCTCACCGATTTCAAAATTGCCGGCAGATGTTCCAGTTGAGCCCCCTCCCGCACATCCACCACCAGCGCCGTGCGCGGAATCTCTCCCGACTGCACGGCCAGTTCCGCGAAGCGCGGAATCAGCTCCACCGGCAGATTGTCCACGCAGTAGTAGCCAAGATCCTCAAAGGCCTTCAGCGCTGAGGCCTTCCCCGAACCGCTCATGCCGGTAATGATCACCAGTTCGGCTCTGGCGTGCGGCTCGCTTCTGCGCGCGTGTCCCGGCCTTCCCGCTGGATGGACAACTTTCTTAAGTTTGCGACGCGGCAGCATCCCGAAAATCTTAGCATTTCAGCCGAACCCGAGCCGCCGGACTCTTCCCAAGTAGTTACCCCACACCCCTTGCCTATGGCTGCGAGCCTGGGTTGCGGGATTTGGGCCGCGAGCAACCCCGTTTGTGTTCGCTCGCGGCCCCCGATCTCGTGCCCAAAGTTCGCAGCCCACGCCGTTTTATAGCGAACGCAGGAAGTTCAGGATGTCCTGAATCTGCGACGCGCTGAGCGCCTTGAAGTTTTGAATCACGCCATCCGCTTCGGAACAAGTCTGTCCCCAGCCTCGGCAATTCCCCCGATCGGCGTGGTCTTCAATGGCTTGCAAGAGGTTGGAAGTGCGTCCGTCATGCAGGAAAAACAGGCGCTGCCCCACGCCCCACAGCGGAGCCGTGCGGAACTGATCGGGACCGGCCGCGCCCTGATTGATTCCATCCGCCAACCCCGAACCCATGTGGTGCAGCGCGAAATCCGAGTATGGCTGATAAGTCACTCCACCCATGCCCGTGAAAACCGATGCCGCCGTAGTCAGCGAGGGTGAATGGCACAGTGCGCAGCCGATGCTGTTGAACAAACCCGAACCATTTTGCGTCGATTGCGTTGGCGGCGCCGGAGTCGGCGGAGCCGAAAGCCGTGAGAACGCGGCGAAATTGACAATGTCCGACGACATCTCCGACACCGTCCCAATCGTCGTGCCATAATTCGGACTCTGCGGGTTCCCGTTCAAAATGTTGCTCGAGTCCTCGGGCGTCGCATTGAAGACGCAGCCAGGCACCGCGCTTCGTTCGTTGGGAAACAATTCGTTCGAAACGCCAATCTCGACGTTGTACGCTTCGCCCGAAAACATCAGCAGCGACTTGTTCTGCGCCTTCCAGCCAAAGCGCGTGATCGTGCCATCGTTGCCGCTGGTATTGAAGCTCCCGCCAATCCCCAGTCTGGCCCGCGCCGATTGCGTCGCCGCCAGATTCGCCTGCAGTGTCGCGTCCGGCGTGTTCTCCACCAATCCCAACCCAAAAAGCGGAGTCGGAATGCGGAAGATCACGTTCCCGGCGGCAAGCTGTTGTGCGAAGTTCGGCTGCTCCAGCGTGCAGCCCGGCGCATCGGTGCGGCCGGCAATCGTATAGAGGTCATGAACGCCACCATCCAAAGATCCATTTGGGTTCTGAATGAACCGCGCCTCGCGCACCGGCCCGCTGGCGCTGATAAATGACGGAACCGTGTTAGTCGCGCCATCCAGAGTAGCCAATGCCACCTGCGGATTCGGGACGGAATTCTGCGGACTGCCCAGGCCAGGACCGCTGCCGCCTACCGCCGGTTGCGCGTGGCACATGGCGCAGCTGTTCCCGTTGAAGGCAGGTCCCAGGCCGTTCCCCGGTTCGATGGTTCCAGTGACCGAGTCAACTTCGAGGAAGCGCAGAAACGCCTGCCCGAAGAAATTCTGTTCGTTGGAATTCAGCGTGGGGTAAGGCCCGCCTGCTCCGGCAGAACCGGGCCGCGGCCCCGGATCCTGTTGCCCACGCGCTGCGGTTGAAATCAGCGAAACCGAAATCAGCAAAGCTACGCTACCTGCATTCCATTTCCCCATTTTTCTCTCCTTAGGCTGGCCAGACACACTCCGGCTTAGGCCGGTAATTGAGGGACGGCGGCGGCGGTTGAAGCAATCGCGCGCACACAGATTCCGGCCAGTTATCCCGGCGTTCTATCTGCGGTCGCTATTTCAGTTGCGCCCTCGCGCCAGAACGGCGCGAGGTGGAAGACATCCGCCAAACAACGCGGAAGATCAAAAATAAAGATCAGAAAAGAACGAGAAATAAAGATCAGAAAAAGACCGGAACCAAGACTAGAACAATAAAGATTAGAAAACTTTAATGAGCACTCTACGTTTGCTCCTCGAGACGGTCAACGTGCCTTTAGTGCAGCGTGAACCACGCACATGACACGGTTGGGCATCGTTCGAAATGCCTGAGGTGCGTCGTCCGGATTCGCGCATCTCGCATTGGCCGAAAATTTGTTATGAGTGAGTTCGAGTGAGTTGAAAAACGCTCGCCAAAAAGAATTCCTGCCGTACGCAAGCAGCTCTGGCCGGTTCGGCGCGATAAACCAGGATAAGATGAACCAAGCTAAAAGGGCGATGAAAACAGGCTTACTGCTTGCGATAAACGCTGAACCCAGCATTATTTTCTTGCTATCATCTAGCAGGTGTGAGTCACTCTATCCGGACTTCAATTCGCACAATCTTATTCACTTTCTTCCTCACCACCGCTAGCGCTCATGCGGACCCTGTAGTTGCACTCGATACTGCTGCTACGCCTTTCGTGGTAATCGGTTTCGTCGGCGGATTTGTCCGGCATGGCGCTATGGCCCACAGCGCCGTGCAGATCGCGGCCAATCTCCGCCACGACCATCCCTCTGGCGTATTCGCCGAAGTTCTTGAAAACCATCGCGCCGGAAAAGCTTACACAGACATCCTTCACTTATTGGATGCTAATGGCGATGGAAAACTCTCCGCCGAAGAAAAGCGCAACGCCCGCATCATCCTCTACGGACATAGCTGGGGAGCTTCAGAAGCCATCACGCTGGCGCGCGAATTGGAGAAACAAGGCATTCCGGTAATGCTTACCGTGCAAGTCGATTCGATCGCCAAGCCCGGCGAGAACGATAAGGTCATTCCTTCCAATGTAGCCGAGGCGGCAAATTTCTTTCAGCCGCACGGCTTTTTCCACGGCGAAGCGCAAATCCGCGCCGCCGATCCCTCGCGCACGCGCATCTTGGGAAACTTTCGCTTCGACTACAAAACCAATCCCATCGTCTGCAAGCAGTACCCCTGGTACGACCGATTCTTCATGAAGTTTCATACCGAAATTGAGTGTGACCCCAAGGTTTGGTCGCAGGTGCGATCCCTGATCGAAGCGAAGATCGGATCCAAGATCGAATCGCGAGATCCAATCGAAAGATCAAATCCAAATTGACGCCGCCGCACCCCTGACGGAGAACGCGCGGTGACGAGGCCTCGCCCCGCTTTGCTGCGAGCCCCTATTCGCAGTGCGCTTATTGCAAACCCGGCGCGGCCTGAAGCCGTCGCGCGAAGGACGCAATGTCTCCCGCTTGCGTCGCGAGCGCCTGTTGCAACAGCTTGAAATCCATGTCCACGTCGCCCGGCGCAACCTTGCGCGCCGTAGAGGAGCGCAATTCCTGATGAAGCCGCGCCTCAATAAGTTTCGCGGCTAATTCCGGCGACTCGGAACCGCTGAGGATGAGGATATTGTCTCGCGTAAGCCCCACTTCCATCGCATCATCACCCCCGCCGATCCGCAGCACCGGTTTGCCCGACGCGTCAAATCCAGGCTGCGCGCTCGCCTGCAGGCGCTCCCACGATTTCTCTTCCTTTTTGTTTTTCGTCGCCTCGTTTTTTCCCGAAGCGTTCGTCGCCTCAATCAAGCCTGCGTCGATATTTTTTCCTTCGACCTTCGTGTTTTCGCTTTTTGTTCTCTCGCTCTTCGTTCCCGTTGCCTGGCTCAACGAATCGGCTTCCATCATTTCGTTCAATCGGCTCTGATAGGCAACACGTTGCTCGCGAGTCATCGGCAAATCCAACTGGTGGCGCGAATCCAGGATCAGCGCATTGCGCGCGGGATCGAAACGCTGATGGCCGAAATACTCCACCAGCAATCCACCGCCAATGTAGGGATGCAGCGCAACCAGCGGCAACATATATTTCTTGGCTGCCATCACCGATTCCAGCACTCCATGGATGGGCTTGCTGCGCGGGACCGTGCCAGGAACCTGCGGCACCAGAAAATCTGAACTTTCTAAATCGGGATGGTGGTGACCGTATTTCACCATCATCTTCGCGATCTGCTTGGGCGTGGTGACACCCAGGTCGCCAACCATGCTGCGATGCAGCGCGTGCGGATAGTAAAAATCGATGATCTGGCGCACAAAATCGGCGCAGTTTCTCTTGATGAAGTTATAGCGCTGCCGGTTGGGCTCGCTGTTGAGCTTCTGGATCAGCAACGCATCCTGTTCCGGCGTAGTCTCAATCTCAAATCCATAAATCGTCCGGTCATAAGACGAGCCGATCAACTCATACCAGTTGCCCTGGGGCGTTCCACCGTCGGCAAGATCGGGCGCAAACGCTTCCAGATGCTGGCGGCGGTATTGATCCCTGAGAAAAGCCACCAGCTTCGCGTCAGCGAACAACGGCACCTCGTCCGGCTGCTCCACGGCATACAGGTACGGGATGAGAGGAATCGCGATCCAATCGTAGCCGCCGATGCCATCGTACCGGCTCAGCACCACGCCCGTTTCCCCCTGTTCGCACAAACGCAGAACTATGGGAGACAAAGCGCAAACATGGTTCAGATACACAGCCACGTGGCCGGTGCCGGCAAAAGCGCCATCGTAACTGTACGGCTCTTCGAGCAGCAGCGTGGCCGACGCGCGAGCGTGACGCATGCTGCACAAACAAAACAGCACAACCGTACACAGCCTCAGCAGCTTCGAAGAGGCCTGGGCCGCAGTAATTTCGCTCGGCGCAGCAAACGGATTGGCGAAAACCGGCATAGATAATAGATATTGGATGACGTTCCTTCCAGCGGCGCTGCCCCGATCTGCACTAACGTTCCGAACAG
This sequence comes from Terriglobales bacterium, assembly GCA_030038475.1. Lineage (GTDB taxonomy): Bacteria > Acidobacteriota > Terriglobia > Terriglobales > Acidobacteriaceae > Acidiflorens. Next base: position 9,691 of record JASHOU010000038.1, read on the forward strand.
CTGGGACAGTACCGTAATTACCCCATTGCGAAAAAGCTAAAGCTACTGCGGGTTCCGTTTTGACGATGCCGTAAGCCCTTCAAGATAGACACCCCTCTTAGCGAGTAAACACGGGGAATCTCTTTTTGTTCCGCAAGATCAAAAGCCCAGGAAAATTCTGATTGTGTCCATGGCATCCGTCGTGCGCCCCTGTGCACCCTGTGGTTCACGCTCTCTGTCGACCCTTAATCGGAGTTTCCCTCGCTATTTGCCGGAAGAGTTCTTCGAAACTGCACTAACCAACTCGTACACCAAGATTTTTTCTTGTTAAACAGGAAGTACCAAGTTACCTTCGGCCTTGGCCGGTCCTTTGATTCAAAATGCCTGCCGCCTCAAATCAGATAAATCCGGAGATAATCGATTTACAAACTATAGATTCAGAAATCATTCTGCCGATTGGCGTAGTATCGGCATCACAATCTTCTGCGAGAGGACAGCGAGTGGGAATCACCAGGCCTGGTGCCTGGTGGGCGAAGCTGCCGCCGCTATGGGAGATAAAACGCGGCTCGCTAGCTACATCAACAGCATCCAGGACCTCTACGTCAACAATGCCTTCCCCTGGCCGTTCTACATCGCCGAGGCGGGCCGGTTCATGCGTTCTAACGACTACATGATGGGCCGCGTCTGTAAGAGAAGCGGCTACACTTTTATTACAAAGCTGGGGCAGGTGCGCGGTGTCGATTCCGCGCCCTGCACCCCAGCACATCGAGCGATCGCACAGTTCAAGTCAAGCGCACCGCAGCGCGCAAGAACTCACACTTTGCGGCCGCGGTTGCGCCCAGCCTGAATGCGCAACAACGCGGCTACGAGTTGGTCGAGTTCCTCGCACGTGTTATAAAATGCGAGCGATGGGCGAACCGCGCTTTCCACTCCCAAGCGTCGCAGAATCGGCTGCGCGCAATGGTGGCCGGAGCGCACCGCGATGCCTTCTTCGTTGAGCGCAACCCCGACATCCTCGGTGCGAATGTCATCGAGAACAAATGACATCACGCCGGCTTTTTCCCACGCGGTTCCGATCAGGCGCAATCCGGGAACCTTCAGCAGCCCGGCTGTGCCGTAGTTGAGCAGTTCGTGTTCGTAGGCGGCGATATTTTCCATGCCAACCTGCTCCACGTAATCGAGAGCGGCGCCCAGTCCCACAGCGTCCGCGATGTTTCCGGTTCCGGCTTCAAACCGCGCGGGGGATGGTTGATAGCTGGTTTTCTCGAAGGTCACGTCGACGATCATGTTGCCGCCGCCCTGCCACGGCGGCATGTTTTCGAGGACATCGAGTTTTCCATAGACGACGCCAATTCCCGTCGGGCCGAAAACCTTGTGCCCCGAGAAGACATAGAAATCACAGTTCAGCTCTTGCACATTCACGCGCATGTGGGAGACGGCCTGTGCGCCATCCACCAACACTCGCGCGCCATAACGATGCGCCATCTCGACCATCTCTCGCGCCGGGGTGATGGTCCCGAGCGCGTTCGAAACCTGGCTGAATGACACCAAGCGGGTACGCGGGCCGAGCAGCTTTTCGTATTCTTCAAGGATGATTTCGCCGCGATCGTTTACGGGAGCGACGCGCAGGCGAGCTCCTTTTTCAGAGCACAGCTGCTGCCACGGCACGATATTGGCATGGTGCTCCAGCCAGGTGATCACGATCTCGTCGTCTTTTTGAAGATGGCGGCGGCCCCAGGCCTGCGCCACCAGATTGATGCCTTCGGTCGCACCGCGAACGAAGATAATCTCGCGCGTGGTGGAGGCATTTAAGAAGCGCCGCGCCTTTTCTCGCGCGCTCTCGTAAGCGTCGGTGGCGCGCGCGGCAAGATCGTGCGCGGCGCGGTGAATATTGGAATTTTCGTGACGATAGAAATAGGAAAGCCGATCAATGACGGCGTTGGGTTTTTGCGTGGTGGCGGCATTGTCGAGCCAGATCAGCTGCCGTCCGTGCACGCGTTCTTCAAGAATCGGAAAGTCGCGCCGGATGAGCCGCGGATCGAGCGGACGCTTGGCCGTCCCAAGATCGGGAACTACGTCGGGGCGAAATTCGAATGGAGAGGTAGTTGATACAGCTGTGCTTGAGGGCGCGCTCGTCTCGAAAGGAGCAGTTGAGGAACCCGGCGCGGAATGAGATTCAACCGAAGGGACAGATGCGCCAGGAATTGACGGCAACTCCGTTTGTTTCGGCATGGCCGTTGGCGCCGACGAAGGCAAAACCGGAACCCCCGGAGGCGATTGCACGCCCGGCACTCCGGGAAAAGAAAACAATTCACTTAACGATGGCAGTGAGGTTGCGGCGCCGGGATAAGCCGCTCTCTCGCTGGACGACGATGGCGCGGGCAGAGCGACCGACGAACCAGCGGCGTCCGTTGCCGGAGCGCCGACCGGAGTTGCTGGAATGGCCACTGGAGCGACCGGCATCTGCGGAACCGCTGCTTTGGTGTCTGGCAACGGAGCCGGGATCGCTCCGTCTGCGGCGCCCTGTGGCGCCGCAGACGGTGACAAAGGTGGAGCGGGAGGGTTCGGTATCGTTTGCACGCCAGCGGCATTGGGCATCGCCGGCACACGCGGGAAAGAAAACATCTCGCCGATCGGTGGCAATACGGCTGCCGCTGACGGCGAAGATGCGCCCTTTTCACCTTGCAAAAAGCCCGGCGTCGCACCAGTGACGGGTGACCCGGTTGCCGGAACATTCCCCGGCGATGCCAAAACCCCGCTTAAATCAGCGCCCGCAGGAGGCGCTGTCGGCGGTGAAGTAGGCATTCCTGAGATGCCCGGAAACGAAAACATTTCGTTCCCCGGCGGCAGCGTGGGTGCAACGGCAATTGGCGAAATTTTTCCCTCAGTGAGAAAATCTGCCGGCACACCCGCAGCCGGCAATGCCGGTGCTGTTCCCGGAGCGCCAGGAGCAAACGCCGTCGCGCCCGCCAACGATGCGGCAATGGCCCGCAAGTCAGTTTCCGTGAGCGGGCCGGGTTGGATTGACGACGATGGCGAGGACGCGGGGCTCCCCGGATTCGCGTTCACCGCCGATGTTTCGTGTAGCGGCAATTCCCCGGTAAACATGTTTTCGGTAAACATGGTGGTGGGGATTTCCTCCGCCTCAACGTCGTCGGAAGGGGGCGACGCGGCGCCACCATTGCCATTTCCAAGGTCCTTCGGCATCACCAGAAAAAACTCGTTCGCTAGTTTTTCAAGCAATGCCGGATCCGGCAGTGGAATTGAGGCGAAGGGGTAAAGCCTGGTCCCTTCGCCCGGTACCGCAGCCGATTTCGGAGCGCTGGACTTAGGCCTGCTGGCGCCGTTTCCCGTGCCGTTATTTGTATTCGTGATATTTGTCGACATGGACGTTCTCCAGCACGCCGAGGGCGTCTTCCGTGAGAACAACAACGGAACAGTAAAGCGAAATGAGATAGGAAGCGATCGCTTTGTGGTTGATGCCCATGAAACGAACCGATAAGCTGGGCGAAACTTCTCCCGGAATTCCCGGCTGGAATAAACCGATCACTCCTTGTTTTTTCTCGCCCGTGCGCAGCAGCAGGATGTCGGTGGTTTCGGCCTTAACCGGCAACTTGTCGCATGGCACCAGAGGAATTCCGCGCCAGGTCACAAAGGGAGAACCAAACATCGTGACCGTCGGCGGCGGAACGCCGCGGCGTGTGCATTCCCGCCCGAAGGCGGCAATGGCTCGTGGATGCGCCAAGAAAAAGCTCGGCTCCTTCCACACCTTGGCGATGAGTTCGTCCAGATCGTCGGGCGTAGGTGTGCCGCCTCTGGCTTTTACTTTCATCTCCGGAGCGACATTGTTGAGCAGGCCATATTCATTGTTGTTGATGAGCGCTTTTTCCTGGCGCTCTTTGACTTTCTCGATCATCAGGCGCAGTTGCTCGCGGATCTGGTCGTGCGGGCTGCGGTACAGGTCGGAGATTCGAGTTTGCACATCGAGAACGCTGGTGACCGCATTCAGCGTATACTCGCGCGGCTTCTCTTCGTAGTCGACATAAATTTCGGGCAGGTCAATTTCTTCGTCGGCACTGCATTCGATGGTGCGTGTCCCGGGACGCGTGGGCTTTACTTTGTTGAGCCGGTAAATTCCGGCTTCGACCGGAACCCAGGACAGAAAACTGATCAGCCAGCGTGGCGTGATCGCTTCCATCATGGGGACTGTTTTTGTGACGGTAGAAAGCTGCCGGGCTTGCTGCTCGTTCAGGGTATGACGGACTTCTGCTGTCGCCATGAGATTAGCTCCTTAGTGCTGGAAATCAAGTTGTGGGTGGCGCGCAATGGGCGCAAACCGACCCATAGCGCGGAACTCTCTCGCTGATGCGATACGTTACTGGCGGTTGATCGTTCACTCAACTACGCCGACATTTCCATTGTTGGGGTAAGTAAAGTATACATCAACTGTTATCCGCATACGAACGGGCACTGTGTTCCCGCAATGGGAACAAAGTGTTGTCGCTTTGGAATGGCGGCGGGAGGTAGTCTGGGTTTTCAGGACAATTCTTTTTATCCTATATTGTAGATAATGTTAATTGACATTATCGAGCTAAATGCAGTAGCTTGTTTTCGCCTTTGCTCCCAGGCTCTGGTTGTTGGGGTGAGCCGGCAGAGGTGGCCTGCCGATGTCAGCGTCGGCAGGCTTTATCGATGCCGCATTCGGAAGAATGAGCGCCCTAAAAATGCGCCGCCGAACGACATCGAGCCAGCCTTTTCCTTACATTTAGGCGCTGGCGGCGGCGTACGCCTTGTAGAACTGCTTCTTTGCCTGGGACCGGACCTCTTCCAATTGTGCCTGCAGCCTTCGTATCTCGGCATCCAATTCATTGAAATTCGCGCAGGAACAGGTCATCACTTTCTCGGTGCGGCCGTCGCCCGAGCGCGCTCCCTTCATGCATAGCGATGCCGACGGTTGTTTCGTCTTTACATCACTTTCCAGATAGAGAAGATCGAAATTCCAGATTTCCACAACGCTATCCCTATCGCCATCTGAAGACGTTTGCATCGACGACTGGCTCGGTTCGGTTGTGGAGAGTGGCTTGGACTCTCGATTCTCCAGCAGGAACGGAGTGTGCGGACCGGCAGTTGACCCTGCTTCGGCCATTGCCGGATTCATTCCTTTCTCCTGATCCAGCGCAATCGTCTCCGCGATTTTCTTGATCAGGAATGCCTGTGGGTAGGTTTGGTCGCTCGACCACGTCGACTTCGACGCGGCATGCTCGGGCTTGCACGTGACATGGTAGGTTTCGCCCATCGGGCTGGTAACTTCGAACTTACCGCTCTCACCCCGTAGAGCAAGGTCAACATCGTAGGTAGCAATGGTTTCGCCAAGTTGCATTGAACGCTCCTTCTCCCGGAGCATTGCTCAGCGCCTGCGAATTCTACAAGTAGTAATGCTGATTCCAATAGTGCAGAGCTGCGAATTGCGCGTCTGGGTCTGAGCCATAAGTGAACCATGGATTGCTGGCGGGAAAATCAGTTCGAAGCGGTGAGATATACGATTCAGAGAAGCAGATTCAGAAAAGCAGATTCAGAGAAGCAAATGATGTGAGCTAACAGGCACCCGAAGCCTCTTGAGCCGAACCGTTTCAAGCCGAATGCGTGGGCGTCCTTCGACTTTCGCAGATGCGGGCCGACGCGGCCAGATTGCGCTCGCCTTGCTAGTAGCCGCTGACGCTTGCGGCAAGAGCCTCGGCTTTATAAAACTTCTTTTTGGCTTGGGCGCGAATCTCGTCCAGCTCCGCATGTAGTCTGCGCAGTTCCGCATCAAACTCGATGAAGCTCAGACAATGAGCCGAGATCAGCTTATCCGCCGGCATTCCTGCATAGTCCCACTTGCCGGTTGCTTTCACATATACGCAGGCAGAAGGTTGCTGCGTCCTCGGATCGTTCTCCAAGTACAAGAAATCCAGATTGGCGGTTTCCATGCCACGATGCTAGCATAACTGCCCCCAACCCTCTCTGTGGATTTCTAGGACCCAAAAAACGCCGGTGGGTGTCAAGTCAGGCCGGGTGGAAGATTGAGCCCAACGACTACCCATTAACTTCAGGCAAAGACTGGCTGCGCTTCCCTCCCCGCTCTTAAAGTAAACGCAAATCGTTGCCGATAAAAATGGGATGGCGGGCAAAGGGCTAAGTCATGCCGTGGCCTTGCATTCAGAGGCACGGGTTCTGTTTGTGGATGACGAACCGCTGGTACTCGAGGGGTTGCGGCGCTCAGTCTATAAAGAGTTTGCCGCCGACCTGGCGGAGGGATCCGAAGAAGGCCTTGCGAAGCTGAAAAGGAATGGACCCTATCCGGTTGTGGTCTCGGATATGCGCATGCCAGGCATGGATGGGGCGCAGTTTCTAGCGGCAGTTCGCAGCGCTTCGCCGGATTCCGTCCGCGTGCTGCTGACCGGTCACAGCGATGTGAAAGCGGCTGCAAGGGCCGTGAACGAGGGACAAGTTTTCCGGTTTCTCACGAAACCCGTGAGCCGGGAAACACTTCTGGCCACGCTTCGCTCATGCGTCGCACACTACCATGCCGCGCGCCTCGAGAAGGACCAACTGAAAATCACAATCGAAGCATTGGACCAACTGGATTTGGGGACTCTGACTGCCTTGGCCAGGACGATTGATGCGAAATCGGCCTGGACGGCGGGCCACTCCGAGCGGGTGACAGATTTAGCGCTCAAGATCGGGCACGCCATGGGTTTGTCGGCCAAAAGCTTGGAGATCATGCACCGCGGAGGGTTGTTGCACGACATCGGGAAGATCGGTACACCTCCGGCCATTCTAGAAAAGCCCGGCAAGCTCGAACCCGACGAAATGCAAATCATGCGGGAACACGTGAGAATTGGGGTTCGTATCCTCGAACCCCTAACAGGTTTCAGGGAAGCCATGCCTATGGTTGCTCAACATCACGAATGGTTCGACGGTTCCGGCTACCCGACCGGGCTTGCCGGGGAGAATATCAGTTTGCATGCGCGCATTCTGGCAGTGGCCGACTGCTATGACGCGCTCGTCTCCGACCGGCCTTACAGAAAAGGTCTTCCAGCGGATCAAGCACTGGAGATGCTGATACAGAAATCGGGAACACAATTCGATCCGAAGGTGATCGAGGTGTTTACGCGATTGAGCGCGACCGATGAGTTGGATGAATCAGGAAGTGTGCCAGGAAAATCAACCGAGTAGCGACGACCATCGAGAAGCATTCGCGAGTGAAAGCGATGGAAACTCTCAGAGTCCTGATCGCGGACGACGATCACATCTCGTGCAAGCTGCTGGGCAGTCTGTTGACCAAGTGGGGATACAAGGCCGAAGTCGTGTGCAACGGCGACGATGCGTTGCGAGAGCTGCTGAAGCCGGATGCTTCACCGCTGGCGATTCTAGACTGGATGATGCCGGGGCTGGACGGCATTCAAGTGCTCAAGAAGTTGCGCGCAACACACCGCGAGTCCTCTACCTACGTCTTGCTGCTGACGGCAAAGGAAGGGAAAGAAGATCTTCTGGAGGCTTTGGATGCCGGGGCGGACGACTACCTGAGGAAGCCGTTTGACGCGGCGGAGTTGCGAGCCCGGCTTCGAGTCGGCGCGGATCGAAAGCGCATGGAGGATGCGCTGCGGGAGGCCGAAAGGAAGTACCGCGGAATCTTCGACGATGCCATCGTCGGCATTTTTCAGAGTACGCCTGAGGGCCGCTATCTGAGTGTGAACCCGGCCATGGCTCGGATCTTCGGCTACGACTCCGCGCCGGAGATGATCGCCTCCGTGGCCGCCATTTCCCAACAGTTGTATGTCGATCCCAAACGGCGCGACGAGTTCGTATCGGCGCTGGATAAATTCGGAGTCATACAGAATTTCGAATGCGAGGTTTTTCGCAAAGACGGCCGCAAGATATGGATCGTATCGAACGCGCGGGCCATTCGCGAGCATGGCGTGGTGGTCCGCTACGAAGGAATGACGGAAGACATCACCGAACGCAAGTGGTTGCAGAGCCAGCTTTTGCAGACGCAGAAGCTGGAATCAATCGGGCAGCTCGCAGCCGGAATAGCTCACGAAATCAATACTCCTACACAGTACATCGGGGACAACCTGCAGTTTTTGAAGGATGCCTTCCAGGACTTGAAGAACCTGCTGGCGAGCTACGAACGGCTGGCGGCAGCGACCCCAGGCAATCCTCTGCCCTGGGAAGCCGTTCAGGAAGTCGCAGCTGCGATGGAACACGCAGAAGCGGGCGATCTGCTGGAGGAAATTCCCAAGGCCATTGAACAAGCGCTCGAAGGCGTGA
>JASHOU010000039.1 GCA_030038475.1 Terriglobales bacterium
CAACTTCAACAGCGCCTCCATCTTTCTCGGCGACTGCGGCAGCCTGCTCATCGGATTTCTGCTCGGCTGCTTCGGCGCGTTGTGGAGCGAGAAATCGGTCACTCTGGTGGCATTGACCGTCCCTCTGCTCGCCGTCTCCGTCCCGCTGCTCGACGTCGTTCTATCCATCCTGCGCCGCTATCTCCGCAATCGCCCGATCTTCGAAGCCGATCGCGGGCACATTCACCACAAACTTCTCGAGCGCGGCCTCAGCCCGCGCGGCGCCGTTCTCACCATTTACGCCTTCGGCGCGATCCTCGCCGTGATGTCGCTGGTCGCGAGTTCGCTGCGCAATCAGTTCAGCGGCCTGATCGTCGTCGTGTTCTGTGCCGCCGCCTGGATGGCCATCCAGCACCTGGGCTACACCGAGTTCGCCATGGCGGGCCGGCTGTTCCTGCGTGGCGGATTCCGCCGCATCATCGATTTTGAAACCCGTTTGGTCGAGTTCGAAAAGGCGCTCGCGCGCGCCCGCGGCGTCGAAGAGTGCTGGATCCGCATCAAATCCGGCAGCCGCGAATTCGGATTCGAAGGCGTTCGCTTGACCTTCGAAGGCTTGGTGTTTGAAGATTTTGAGCGTAGCGATGCCAAGCGTGTATGGGAGTTGCGGATTCCTCTTACCGACGGACGCACGGTGAACTTTTTTCACGACCTCTCCCGGAATCGCAACACGGTCGTCCTCAGCGCGTTCGCTACCGCCGTCGAGCACGGCATGCGCACCTCGATCGAGCGCCGCGCTCTCGAAGCCCACAGCGGCCAGCCCGCCGAAGTCGTAAAGATGTCGGCCATCGTAAAGCGCTATTACGCCGCCGCAGCCGCCGGCAAATAGAGAAGAGCAAAAGCTCTTGCTAGGAGCAGCGACCACGCCCTCCCTCATCTCGAAAAAGTCTCGGGTGCCACGTTGCCTCGCGCATTGCGCTGGGCCAAGACTTATAGGTTTGCCTCCAAATGAAATTCTTGTATCGTGCGAGCTTTCCGCCTGTCCCCAAAGACTGCGACCCTTAATTGCTCGTCGTGTCCGCCAATCCGATATTTCCGCGGGCCGAAACCACTGCACCTCCCACTAGCGAAGCAGCGCCGTCCAAGTTGGGCATAAGAACATTTCCGGATCTCGTCATGTTCGTGGAAGCACCTAGAATCTGCAGGCCGTAGGCTTGGTGCATGGGAGGAAAGTCGGTATCGAGGGACACATTATTTGATACGGTCATCTTCGTGCAGCTGTCGCAGACAATCCCCGAATAGATGCCAGCCGCCCCTTGGCTGTTAATGTGGGTTGTGTTGCCTTCGATGATAGATTCGGCCGTCATTTGGTAGACGATCCCGTCCTGATTGTTGTTGCGAACTTGGTTGGCGTGAACGTCGTTTCTCTTTCCGCCGTAGACGAAAATTCCGTGACCGGTGTTCGACAGTACATGGTTACCGACAAGTACATTATTGAACCCACCCTCGATTTGAATACCGGCTGTGCCGCCATTGTGGTCGACGTGATTGCCGCTCAGAAACGAGTCGTTGACTTCTCGGATTAGGACACCGATGCCAAGGTTGTTCTGAATGTAGCTTGCAAGAACCGTGATTTCATCGGCACTTGAGCCTGCGCCGTCGTAGTAGAGATAAACTCCAGCCGTTAAACAGCCTGTGACGGATACATTCTCGATCGTTGAATACGCCGAATCTTGAAAAACGATCCCAGAGCTGGTGCCGGTCTGTTTCGTGCCGTTACCATTGAGATTAAGCCCGATCACCCGACACCACTGGCAATCATTGAAGAGAAGCAGGTCCGAATTCAGACCGTTGGCGGCAGTCAACGTAGCGCCGTGTCCGTACACCGTGACATGGGTCCTGTCGAGGATCGAGAGTGTAGCGTCTATGGTGTAGTTCTCGTCACCCAGGAAAACCGTGCCGCCACTCGGCGGCAAGGCGGCGATCGCGTTCGCGATACAGGTTTGGTCAAAAACACGCGGAACCTGGCAGGATGCTCTAGCGTCAAATGCGTCCACACCCGGCAGTCTGGACCGCGAAACGAGCGGTTGCGCCATCGAATGAAAAGTCTGCCCGACGACTGGAAAGGACAGGACCGCGGCAACACCCAGAACCAAATTGGGACTTTTCATGCGTTGCTTCACCATCGTGCCTGGCCGATCAACCTTCTGGCGTGGCACTGCAACCCAGGATCGCTCATGGTCAGCTCAATCCGGGCACGGCGAATTCTGGGGTCGCGGGCGTTTCAACGGCGTGAAAATGAGCAATCAGCAGCAATTGTGCCTCGATTGCCTCCAGGCGGTCGAGAATCTGAGAAATATGTGCATCCTTAGGCGCGGTAGTGACTTCGATCGCAGGGTTAGATTCGAAACGCTTGAACAGCTCCGCTCTGCTCCTTACGCCTAGCTTTACGTACAGGCTCCTGATGTGGGCGTCTGCGGTGTGGAAGCTAATCCCCAGCTTGCCGGCGATCTCTTTGAGCATCAGGCCTTCGCGCAGAAGCAGGCAAACTTCAGCTTGCCGCCGTGTCAGAGCATCGCCGAGCTTAGGCCCATTTCCGCGGCTTCGTGTCCGCTGCTTCGGCATCGGGCGGGCGTTAGCAGTTAGGTCTACTGCGAGTGCTGGCTTCATGATTGCGGCTCTCATTCTCCTGGACAATTCAATCGGTATGATTCACGTCGGAAATGAGTACTATAGTTGAAAATCCCCGTGATATTCTCAATTCCCTTACAACCATGAGCGCTGGCGAGTGCGACGAATGAAGGGAGAAGTGGACGAACAAAAAGCGCACAACCGGACTGGCTCTTGGCGGCGTGGGCGCGATCAAGATTGCAAAGGGAGATTGGGTGAGAAAGTGAGGCGCTGGTGCGTCACTAATTCAGTTATGGAAGCTCAAACATACGCGCTCGCCGCCGGCGGCTTCGTTGCTGTTATGATCGTGCTCTTCGCTCAGCGGAATCAGCGGCGCAACAAATTGCGCGGCGACAAATCGCTTCGGCCAGCGCACTATCGATTCGATCAGACCGAACGGATGTGGTTTCGCCAACCGCGATGGTACCGGCGTCAGGATCAAGAAGCCGGTCCGTGGAGATAGCTGATTCCGGCAAGCACGGCAACGCGTAGATACTGACCCCGAGGCGCTCAGGTCCGTTCAGGAGATCTCGCCGGAACTTCGGCGGAGTGAACTGCAGCTAGTGCTTCTTGATGCGGTGAGGCTGCTGCCGAACCAGACCCAAACGGGCCACGCGCCTCACCGCGAATCCAGTCAAGGATCTGCTGCGAGGCGTGCCTTCGGCACTACT
>JASHOU010000040.1 GCA_030038475.1 Terriglobales bacterium
GCACGGTGGTTAGATCGATTCCGTTGATCAGACCTGCGGAGTGGTAGAAAAGACCGAAAGAATCAATTGACGAAAGATCCGGAAAAATGCAAGCTTCGCGGACCGGCTGGGCGGCTGATGTGTTGACCCAACCACCGCCTGACCCATCCTCTTTGGATCCAAAATGGTCGGAGCCGCAGAGGTGCGTGCAATAATACGACGCTGGATTCCCGCCGTCAGGCGGCGTTGTGGGTTGAACTTGAGCATAGTAGGCCAAAGCAACAAGCGTCGGTTTGTCAGTGATAAGAGTGTCGAGGAAAACGCCGACTGTCGAGCCATCCTGCGCGGATGTGTAGTCGCAAAACGCATGGGTGTTAGCTAGCAAGAGCCAACTCTTCGGATCGTCGGCATTGGTGCCATAAACGGCTTGCCGGTAAACCACCTTGCCGCCCCGTTGCCCTGCAGTAGGAAATCCTCGCAAATTCGCTGAAAACACCTTTCTGCGGAAGGTCCGGGGAGTCGGCGGGAAAGAGCGATGTCCCCGCATGTAAGGCAGGCAGCCCGCAGATTCCTAGTAGCAGTTTTGGCCGGCCCGTCCGCTATCAACGATTTTCTGAATCTTCGACATGAGTCCTCTGTGCCGCGCCGCGGGCTCGATCTTAAACGACTGAAATCTGTGACCGGGAGAGACCTCGCTTGCGCATCTTGTAGATCAGTGTCGTGCGGGGAATGCCCAAGCGCGCCGCAGCGCCGTTCGGTCCGCCGATGACGCCTTTGCTTTCGAAAAGTATTTTGGCGATGTGAGTTCGCTCGGCTTCATCGAGCGTTACTGGCTCGTGGGCCGGATGTTGAAGAGGGCGCAACGCGGGGACGCTGAGGACATCGCCGAAAGTCAAAACCGTGGCACGCTCGATCACGTTCTGAAGTTCTCGTACGTTTCCTGGCCACGAGTTTTGCTGCAGATCGAGCATAGTCTTCGGAGACATCTTGCGAATATCCTTGCTCATGCGTTCGGCATAAAGCCTCACGAAATACGCTACTAGCAGAGGTATATCTTCCCGCCGTTCGCGCAGTGGCGGCAGCGAAATAGGAAAGACGTTGAGGCGGTAATAAAGGTCCATACGGAACATCTTCGCGAGCATCAATCGGCTGAGGTTTTGATTGGTTGCCGCGACCACGCGCACATTGACCTTGCGTGTTTGAACGGCTCCCAGGGGCTCGAATTCCTGTTCCTGGAGAACACGCAGCAACTTCGCTTGGAGCTCCAACGGCATGTCTCCAATTTCATCCAGGAATAGCGTGCCGCCGTCCGCCTGATCGAACCGCCCCGCCTTTCGGCTCATAGCGCCGGTAAAAGCGCCGCGCTCATATCCGAACAGCTCGCTCTCGAGAAGCGTGGCGGGAATGGCGGCGCAATTCACCTTAATAAACGGGCGGTTACGGCGCCGGCTGCGGGTGTGAATCGCGCGGGCAAAGAGTTCCTTCCCAGTGCCTGTCTCGCCCTCGATCAGAACTGTCGAGTCCGTGGGAGCGACTATTCGCACCAGATCAAGGGTTTCCATCAGGGCCGCACTGCCCCCCACGATCCCTTCGATGATGTTGTTGGAGTTCTCGAGCACCCACTGATAACCGCTGAAGTCAATGTACTTACCTCGCGAGTCGGCGGCCAAGTTATGTGCGAAGTTATAAACCGAGCCGCAAGTTTGCTCTTCCATAGGAATTAGATTCGCATTATGCATGCTACTGCCCAAGCAACTTATCTGCCATGACCTGAGATTGAAAATAAAGAAGGCTTACACACTAGAGCTTTCGAAACGTTACGAAGAGTTTCGAGATGTCGTGAAAAATACCCTGGGATTCAGAGTGCACTCTCAAGGAGGAAATCAAAGTGTGCGGAGTGCGGGCGATTCGACGGTCTGGCGCATTCAGAGACAGGGCCGGCCGCGCCAACGCACGCGAGCGTCCGTCCAGGACGTGCGGTGAATCGGCCAGCTCTCGCACAGGAGGAAGGGAGATATCGCACTACCTACTTTGGAAAACCCTTTATCATCGATTCCAAGCCATTCCTTGAAATCTGCACGCCAATGCAGAGCACAACGAAGGCAATCACCCGCAAAATTCCCTGTACAGTCTGCGGAGCGATTTTCCGCGTAATCGTGGGAGCGTATGCATAGCACAACCAGACCGAGGTACCGATGCCTAGAATCGCAAGTGCAATGCCGAAATGGGCCAGGATATTCTCCGCGGTAGAATGTCTTGAGGCATGCGCACTTAGCGCCAGAGCGACCACGATGCAGCCCGGGCCAGCCGTGAGAGGAAACGTCAGCGGATAAAATATCTTGCGCTTCAACGCTTCTCCATCACTCATCGCAGCCTCGGACGCCGCGACATCTTTGTCGTTATCCTTGTTATTCAACAACTGCCAGCCCATCGATGCCAAGACGAATCCGCCGGCCAATTGCACAACAGGAAGCGATATCTCAAAGAACGCCAGCAACGCGGCGCCCGTGACCTCGATGATCAGCAGGAACAGTACAGTGCTGAGAGCCACTCGCCGCGCCAGGTGTCGAAACATATGCGGTGCTGCCTCCCCCACTACCGCTAAAAACAGCAGGGCTGAACCGAGAGGATTGATTACCGGCAGCAGCGCGCTGAACGCCAGCATGAAGGTCTTCAAGACTAGCAACATATTGGTTGGTTAGCGTCAGCTTGATGCGCCCCCGCGGCCGTAGGGATGCTTCGGCGAACAGAACGGGCGGAGGACCAATCCAGCCGCCACATGAACGATTGATTGAGAAGCCTCTTATTCAGGCCGAAGCAGTGTACTACTGCTCGTCCAGCTATTTGCTGCTCGTCGCCTGGCGAGCCCTTGCCTGGGTCCGGTGATGCCGTCACATACGCGGCGGCCCATCGCCCTGCCACGTAGGCCAAGAGCGCGATCACCGCAGCGATCAGCCAAAAAGTTCTGCCTCGCATGATTTGCCTCTTCCTCGTGCGCGCCGTACGCTTCTCTTTCGCAAGCCAAGGTCTACCCCGAAAGAGATGAAGCGAGACAAGTTAGGCCAGCCTAGTGTCCCGAACCGATAGAAGATTTCCGAGATGTCGTGAGAAAGGCCAGCGAAAGGGGCGCTATCTACCTGATTTATGGAAGCGCACTCTGGCCAGTCAATTGCCAAATAGGTGATGTTCGCAAATCCATGCATGGTGAGCTCACGGTCGCGAGTGACAGCAGGGCCTGAGCAAGTCTTTTAAGGAGAAGAAAGATGAAGAAATCAAAAGCGACGCTAATGTTAATGGCCGCTCTCGGAGTTCTCGCGATATTACCTTGTGCCAGAGCTGATGAGTGGAACCAAAAAACCGTATTTACGTTTAATGTCCCGGTTGAAGTGCCAGGGCAGGTACTGCCGGCTGGCACCTATGTTTTCAAGCTGCTCGATTCGCCGTCAGATCGACACATCGTGCAGGTCTTCAACAAAGATGAAACGCAACTCTTCGATACCTTCCTCGCGATTCCCGATTATCGCCTTAGGCCCGCATCTAAAACGATCGTCACGTTCGAAGAGCGGCCCGCTGGTTCGCCTATGGCCATCAAAGCTTGGTTCTACCCGGGAAGGAACTTCGGTAACGAATTCGTCTATCCAAAGCCCAAGGCGATTGAGTTAGCGAAGGCGAATAACGTTCCCGTTCCAGCCACACTTGCCGAGGTCCCGGCTAACACCAGCAAAACGGCTGCGACCATAACAGAGTCCGACATCGCGGCTTTGAGGACGGCTCCTCTGAAGGCTGAACAGCCAACCGAAGAGGAAGTTGAGGTGGCCGAGGTATTTGAAACCACGGCAACGAATGCCCAACTACCCGATTCGCTGCCGGCGACCGCATCGGGGATGCCTCTCATCGGCTTAGTTGGTCTGCTCTCGCTGGGAACGGCGGCCACTCTGCGATTTGCTGCAGCAAAAACGAAATAAGTTATTAATTCAACTGCGCCTCATTGGCGGGAGCCATGCGAACTCGCGGCTGGAAGGCTCGTATTTACGAGCCGTCCAGCCGTTTTTCTTTTGTCCTCTTTTTGCGTCCAGCCATTCCCTAAAAAAACAAAAACACTTCCGAATGTGGAGAGCATCCTTCTTCGTGAAAGGGAGATCAGCATGCGAACACCACATATTCAACATCGCAAGCGCCTGTTTTGGGCGCTCGCTGTGCATTCACTAGCCACGGACTACTGCTGGCGCAAGACACCCCGCCTTCAATGACCATTGTGCAGCCCCAGCTTAACAATACTTATACCGGCACGGTTTCGGCCGCCATCCAGATCAGCCTGCCATTCGATCCGGGCACGTTCTCGGCGGAATTGAACGGTACGAACGTAACGAACTTGTTCGGCCTGGTGTGTGCGGCTGCGGCAAGTTGCAACGAGCAGGCGCAGTTGCCGGAGGTCGACCTGCTGAACGGCACGAACATTCTGACTGCGGATATCGGCGGCCCGAACGACTCGGTCGGTACCGCGCGGGTGAAATTCGAATTCAACTCACCCAGCGCCGCAACCGCGCCCGTGGAGAAAATGATCGCAGGCGTAGCTGTTCAGGCCGTCAGCATCGCCCAGAGCGCCGATCCGAACAACGTCAACAATTATCAGATCATTGTGGGACCGGGCCCCGGTTTTTCGGTCCAGACCTACACGGCGGCGAACCTGAACTGCAGCGCCGGCATCAATTCCGTGCAGGTCCTGGCACTGGGCCGCCAGACACTGTCTCCCGATACCAGGGTGGGAAGTAGCGCCACTCCGGGGCAGGCCTGCTTTGGCGACGCCTCCTCGTTAGTGAACTTCTTCAAGATGATTCCAGCCGGCGACTTGGTGATCGCCAACTCGTTCGAAGGCTTGATGCCGAATCTGGATACCACCGCAATCGGCGGCACCAACTACACGAGCGCTACGGTGGCGCCCTGGTGCTACAACATCATCGGCGTGGCGGGCGCTCCGGCGGGCGTAGCCTATGAGAGCTGGTCGGCGGGTAATCCGATCAACAACGCATACCTGCCGGCATTGCAAGGATCGTTGATGCTCGATATCCATCAGAACTATTTCTTCGCCCCATCCGACTACAGGGAATTTAAAGCGATTCCCAACGACCCTGCATTCTCGGGGACGTACGCCACCATTCAGTATGCGGGGGAATCGTACAGCGGCAGTCCCACTAATTTGCAAGGTGCCGGCGGATTCTATCTTTTTGCGATCAACAGGCACAAAGGGTTCGTTCAGCACACCCAGTTTTATCCTACCAACGGCAGCGATACGGCGGTAAGCTTAGCCGCCATGATAGGCTTGAAGGAATGGCTGCAGGGTGCGAATCCGGAATATATCCTGTTTCTCACCACGGCGGGTGTTCCGTTCTCTCCGTTTTCCCAATCACTCATAGGCCAGCTAAACCTTTTTGCCGCCATCCGCAACCTTGGGGGCAACCCGTATATGATGCAAAAGCTCGTAACCAACGCGCCGACAGGTCCAGGCGCGTATACCTTGATTACCAGCACTGATCCTGAATATGTGAAGGCCGGTTATGTCGTGGAGAACTGCTCGCTTTGGAATGCTGAGAAGGAAACTGGTGAGGTTCACGGGATTATGGCACGCGACAGAACGAATCGATTGTACGTCAAGCAGGCTTTGTCCGATGTTCCGCCAGTGAATGGCGTATCGTTCGAACCTGGTTGGGCGTGGGAGCAGGTCGGCTTCCAGCAGCCGCAGGACTGGCCGGCCTGGACGCCCGCGCAACAAGCCGCGTACGCGGATCTGACTTCGCCCGGCAGCTATCCTGCGATTAGCACCCGTCTAGGCTGCGGCAACAGTTGCCAGCCCATTCGGGCTTACTATGACGGCGGCGTGGGGGGGACGGGAGCGTCGGACCTGAACGTTCTGAAAATCAACTGGGAGA
>JASHOU010000041.1 GCA_030038475.1 Terriglobales bacterium
CGGTCTCTAGCTTCAGCTAACGATTCGAAATCTCTCGTTAGGCTTCGGATTGTATACCATCTCAAGCTCCGCTGCGCGGGTCAGAAGCCACGGGCAGTATCTCGCCTTGCAAACTGAGACACTACTTGCGGGCGACGCCCCACCATTCGCTCGAACAGCCGTCTTGCGCCCGTGGTTTTCAACAGGCTGCCAGCAAATCAGAAAATACCCCGCATTTTTTCACGCGTCGCGTCGCCTACCGACCTTGGCGATTGATACACTGAACGCCGCACCAGCCTATGATTCCGTGCCAACGCCATCTCTTCGACATTCCCGCGGACGTCGCGTACCTGAACTGCGCCTACATGTCGCCGCTGATGAAGCCGGTGATCGAAAGCGGAACCGCCGGCCTGCTCCGCAAAGCGCACCCGTGGGAGCTTACGGCGGAGAAGTTCTTCACCGGCTCCGACGAGTTTCGCGCGGCGGCGGCGAAGTTGCTCGATTGCCCCGCCGACGATATCGCCATCGTTCCCTCGGCGAGTTACGGCATTGCAACCGCGGCACGCAATTTGCCGGTCGCAAAGGGGCAGAGCATTCTGGTGCTCGCCGAGCAGTTTCCATCGAATTATTATGCGTGGCAGCGGCGCGCGGAGGAAACCGGCGCGTCGCTAAAGGTTGTTCCGTGGCCGGAGGATAACGACTGGACGGCGGCGGTGCTTGATTCGCTGACCTCGGAAGTTGCCATCGCCGCGCTGCCGAATGTGCAGTGGACGAGCGGCGGCTGGCTCGACCTGGTGCGCATTGGCGAAGCGTGCCGCAAGCTGGGCGCGGCGCTGGCTCTCGACCTTACGCAGTCGCTCGGAGCGCTGCCGTTCAGCGTGCCGGACGTGAAGCCGGATTTCGCGGTCGCCGCCACCTATAAGTGGCTGCTCGGGCCTTATTCGGTTGGACTTTTGTATGTTGCTTCCAAATGGCAGAACGGGATGCCGCTCGAAGAGAATTGGATTCAGCGCTCGAACGCCCAGGATTTTTCGAGCCTGATTCTATATACCGAAGATTATTACGCGGGGGCGCGGCGCTTCGATATGGGAGAGCGCTCGAATTTTGCGCTGCTGCCGGCGGCCGTGCGCGCCATAAAGCAATTGCTGGAGTGGGATGTTCGGCAGATTTCGGAAACGCTGGGTGCGGTGAATCGGCGGTTGGCTGAGGAGGCGGAGGAGATGGGCTTTTCCGCTCCGCGAGAACCGTTGCGCGCGCCGCATTACCTGGCGCTGCGGAGGAAAGAGCTGATTCCGAGGGAGCTTCCGGAAGCGCTGGCGCGAGAAAAAGTGTTTGTCAGCGTGCGCGGAAGTTCGATTCGCGTGACTCCGCATGTTTACAACACGACCGAAGACTGCGAGCGTTTTATCGCGTGTTTGCGGCGCGCTGTTTCGGCTTGAGGATCAAGGCTTATTGTTTGAGGGCGGTTTCTCGGCGCTGCGCGATTGACGCGGCTTCTGAATTCGGATTCTCTTTTACGACCTGATCGTAGATCTTTTTGGCTTCGTCGGGTTTCTGCTGGGTCACGTAGAATCCGGCGAGTTCGAGCTGCGCAGTCGCCTTGCTGACCGTGATGGCGGGCTTGTCGATCAGCTTTTTGTAGAGATCGACGGCCTGCTGGTCTTTGTTCTGTTCGCGATAAAGCGCAGCCAGCGCGAACTTGCCGAGCGCGGCAAGGTTGGAGTTCGAAGAATTGGCAGCCTCCTGCAGATCGCGCTCAGCGGCGGGATAGTCGCGAAGCTGCTCCGACGCCAGTCCGACGAAATAACGCGCCATATCGGCGGTATGGGTGCGCGGATACTTATCGATGATCTCCTGGAACTGCTTGCGCGCGGCGGTCGCGCGCTCCTGCGGAGAGGCAAAGCTGTCGAATCCGGGTTGCGCGGGGACGCCCGCCGGACGCACCGGCGTTTCAAAGGTGCGCACCGCCGTCGAAAGCTCGGCGCTCGCTTTTTCGTCCTGCTGGCTGGCGTAGTACCAGCCGCCAAAGCCGATGGCGGCAATCACAACCACGGCGATCACGGCGGCGATGATCTTGGACTGATGCTCCACGCTCCAGTGGGCGGCATTTTCGGCCGCTTCGAGCGTGACGCGGCTGAAGCGGTCCTGTTTTAGTTGGTGACGGGTTTCTGCGCGCACGGATTTCCTTTTTCGCTTACGGGTAGGATGGCGATTGTTTAGTTTAACAGGGGGATTTCGGGAGCGTCAAAGCGCCCATGCGCTTCACGAGCTATTCTTAATGAGTGAAATCGCCTGATTAGGTTCGACTGTCGATGCGATAATCTCCACGCAGCCATGTCCGACACCACCGAAATCGAACGATTGAATGCAGTTCAGTATCTGTATCTCAGAGAGCTGTCGGAGCCGCGTGACAACTCCTTGAGGATTGTCGTCGAAGAAGCCGTTGTTAATTACTCCGGCTTTGTTAAGACCGAGTTGCTCGAACACTCGGAACTCGCCCTACTTCGTGAGGGTGCGTCTCCGATTGAGTCGGTAGCAGGGTGCAAGTTGTTCGAAATATACTGGAAGCGCTACGCTGCCTACCTCGTGACCGAAGAATTGGTCGGGTCCAACGCTAAGAACGGATACGACGACGAACGTTATTCTGGCAGACTTCTGCGCGTGTACAGCCAATCCCATTTTTTGGCTCATGTTGCAAGGGATACTGGTGGCCATATCGAACCGCTTCAACACTTCAAGCTCGTATGCCTTAACCACCTCATTGACATTGCGGCCTACGCGCCCCCGGAAGTTCGCCTGCTTGCTCCGAAATCGGACACGCGGGAGCGAATTCAGTAGCTGGCGAAAAATCGCGATAGCGCTTATCACTTCGGGTCTGTCCGGTAACTCCAGAAGACGGCCATCTGCTCTTGCAGTACGTGGAAGGGAGCTTCGCGAGCTTCGGAAGACGAACCCGTCATTCCATTTTTACCCCCGGCATCTTCGCGGACGGCGTCTTCGATCAGGTGGTGTAGCGGCGCTAACTCGCAGACTGGGTCGGTGGCGCTGGCGTTGCCGGTGAGCAAAAAGGCCTGGCAACGGCACCCGCCGAAATCTTCTTTGCGACGATCACAGGAGCGGCAGGGCTCGGGCATCCAGGCTTCGCCGCGAAACTTCTGAAATGCTTTCGAGTTCTGCCAGATCCAATCGAGCGAGCGCTCGCGCACATTGTCGAAGGACATGCCGGGAATGACTCCTGCCGCATGACACGGCAGCGCGCGCCCGGCGGGATCGATCAGGAGCAACTGGCGTCCCCAGCCGCCCATGCAGGCTTTGGGGAAGCGGGCGTGGTAGTCGGGAACAACCATGTCGATTCGGACTTTGCCACGCAGACGCTCTTCGGCTGCGGCGACCACCGCGACGGCGCGGTCGAGTTGCGCGCGCGTGGGCAGCAGCGCCGAGCGATTCTTGAGCGCC
>JASHOU010000042.1 GCA_030038475.1 Terriglobales bacterium
GAGCCTTGCGCGGTGCTGATTTTGCGCAGCCGCGATGGTGACGGCTCGGGCACGGTCGAACCCGACACTGGCAAATCGGACAGCGTTGAATCATCCAGCGCCAAATCGGATGCCATCGCGCGGCAAATCGTCCAGCGCGCAAACGAAACTCTGGCAGAATATCAGCGCATACGTACCTGGTTCGTCTGGCCCGAAGAAGATTTTCCCCGCAACGCCACGCAGAAACCGCGCCGCAACCTGATTCGCGATGCGGTCGAAGCGGCATTCGCCGGACAATCTGCGACGGCGGCGGACTCCACGCGACCGTTGGCTGAACTGCTGACCCGAATTACCGGCCGCGTTCCTCAGAACCTGACGCCGGATGCGAGTCCCGAAAGCGGCCTGGGCCTGAGGTCTCCGGGGCTGAGTTCTCTGGGCCTGAGTTCTTTGGGCTTAAGTTCTCTCGACCGCGTCGAACTGCTCAGCGCGCTCGAAGATCGATTTCAACTCGATCTGAGCGAAACCAAGTTCGCCGCCGCAGCCACCATCGGCGACCTGGAAAAACTTCTGCAACCCGATCCCGTGTGGAGCGGGCGCCCTCGCCCGCTACCTTCCGCCACACCAACTCCGGGATTGTTTCATTACCCGCGCTGGACCCTGCGCTGGCCAACGACCTGGCTGCGCCCCGCTGCGCACTATCTTCTGGTGCGGCCGGCAATGTTTCTTCTGGGATGGCCCCGCATCCTCGGACGCAAGAATCTGCGCGGCGTTCGCGGTCCGCTGCTGGTCGTCTCCAACCACATCGACGATATCGATGTCGGTTTCATCCAAACCGCGCTCCCCGCACGCATCCGCAACAGACTCGCGACCGCAACCGGCGGCGAGGCGCTCGAGATCTTGCGTTCGCCCGCCCCGGATCGCCCCTGGTTCAAACGCATTTGCGATCGCGTGCAGTGGGCGCTTGGCGTCGCCCTGCTCAACTTGTTTCCGCTCCCGCGCC
Source organism: Terriglobales bacterium (assembly GCA_030038475.1). Classification (GTDB taxonomy): domain Bacteria; phylum Acidobacteriota; class Terriglobia; order Terriglobales; family Acidobacteriaceae; genus Acidiflorens. The sequence goes on from JASHOU010000042.1 coordinate 980, forward strand.
AGGCCGGCTTCCGCAAGAGCTTTGCCTATGCCGGCGAAGCCGTCGATCACGGCTACAGCGTGCTCGTTTTTCCCGAGGGAAGGCATACCGAAGATGGCAAGCTGCGTCCTTTCCGCAATGGCGTCGGCCTGCTCGCCAACAATCTGCGCATCCCCGTTTTGCCTATGCGAATTGATGGTTTGTTTGAACTCAAGCAAGCAGGCAAAAAGTTTGCCGCACCGGGAAAAATCCAGGTTCGCATCGGAAAGCCAATGCAATTTGCTCCGGCGACCAATCCCGAGCAGATCACGCAGGCGCTACAGCAAGCCGTCGAGCGCCTGTGATGGCCGGCGTTTAATGTGGGCAGAAACAAAAGCGCCGGGCACTCGCGCCCGGCGCTTCATTCCAAAAACTGTCGATAGCCTTTACATTACCAGTGCAAGCCCTTCTAGTTCACGCTCCAGCACAGGCAGCGAGCAGCCCGCCATCTCGACCCGTCCGGCAGCGTCAATCGCGGCCGATTGCGAAACGCCGTAGCCCCGCCCCGCCAGAAATACCTGCAGCAATTCCGCTGCCTCACGCGAATCCACCATGCCGCCCTGAATAAGGTCGTTTCGCAGGGCGCATAGCTCGGTCGCCGTAAATCTTTCTTTCGTCGCCATTCTCACCTTCCGACCTCCCCTGCCGTTGATGTTTAGATTCATCGGCAGCCAGGATGGTTACATGCAATCCAAATGCCGTAACTTTGGTACACCGTGAAATACGGCACCACAGCACCTCAAGTTCTTAGAACCCGAGATTTTGCAAAAGGTTGCGAGAACACTGTCGACAGCGTTGCGTAAGACATAACGGCAGCATTCGTCTCCGAAATGACACTAAATGTCGTCTCGCCTCGGGAGAAAACCCAACTTTGTCGAAGGCTGTGGGCAACCTTTTCAGGCGGATCGCCCACGGCGGGACTACCTTAGGGTGGACTATCTAGGGCTTGGCAATCTAGGCTGGGTCGATCTTGGCTAAATCCACCAGCATGACCGGGATGTCGTCCTGAATCGGGTAGACGCGGCGGCACTGCCCGCATTTCAGGCTGCCGCCGTCGGCGGCCAGCACCACCGGCTTCTTGCAGACCGGGCATACCAGCATATCGATCAGTTCCTGGGAAATCATGCGTAGTCATTTTAACTCGAAGCCAGCCCGCTGCACGGCCGCAGAACATGGGTTAATTCGCAGCTCGTGGTCCGTAGCTCTTGGCCGGGAGCATAGCGACACAGCAAGCCCACCGCTCTGGTCTTCGCATCGCGGCATTCGCCGCACTCGGCAATGCGATAAAATCGCCTTTCCCATTGCCGCGTATTTTTAATTCGATTCGGCACAGAAGCGCCATGAAAAATTAGCGAAGCGCGAAAAGCGAAGGGCGAAAAGCGCGATAACGGAGGTGCAATGACAGCCAGGATTCTCGACGGTACCAAGCTGGCCGCGGAAATCCGCGCAGAAGTATCCGCCGAGGCTCGCGCCATGGCATCTTCAGCCATCCGCCCCGGCCTCGCGGTCGTGCTCGTCGGGCACAACCCCGCGTCCGAGGCTTACGTTCGCGGCAAGGTCAAAAGCTCGCAGGAAGTCGGCCTTTACAGCGAAACTCACACGCCTGCCGAAACCGAGACCACCGAAGAGCTGCTTGCCCTGATCGCCGACCTCAACCGCCGGGACGAAATCGACGGCATTCTGGTGCAGTTGCCCCTGCCCGCGCACGTCGATGCCAAGAAGATTCTGCTGGCCGTCGATCCGGCCAAAGATGTCGACGGCTTTCATCCCATGAATGTGGGCTATCTTTCTACGCAGCGTCCCGGTCTTGTCCCTTGCACTCCAGCCGGAGTCATGGAGATTTTGAATCGCAGCGCAATTCCCGTCGCCGGGCAGGAAGCCGTCGTCATCGGGCGCAGCGACATTGTCGGCAAGCCCGTCGCTATGCTGCTGCTGAATCAGAATGCCACCGTCACCGTCTGCCATTCGAAAACGCGCGATCTGCCAGAAGTTTGCCGCCGCGCCGACATTTTGGTCGCCGCCATTGGCCGCGCCGGCATGGTTACGCGCGACTACGTCAAGCCCGGAGCGACGGTGATCGATGTCGGCATCAACAAAATCACCGACCGGAAGGAGTTCGACCGTTTCTTTTCGGGCAACAAGAAGCGCGAAGAGACTTTTGCGAAAAACGGTTCAACCCTGGTGGGCGACGTTCATCCCGAGGTGGCCGAAGTTGCCGGAGCGATTACGCCCGTCCCCGGAGGCGTCGGGCCGCTGACCATCGCCATGTTGATGGCCAACACGGTGAAAGCTGCAAAAATGCGCCGAGGGCAGCGCGTTCCCGAGCTGGCGAGAAAGTAGGAGAATAAAGTTTCAAAGTTTCAGGGTTTCAAAGTCGGGGGTCCACATTTTCCGGAGTCTCGATTGCAGAATCATGCCTTCGGAGTTTCAAGGAAGCAATTGTTCAAGTGAGAATCTTCGAAACCTTGAAACCCTGAAACCTTAGGAATATCCCGATTCCCGCACTCACAGGTGGCGTTCCCTTGCTAAAACTCGGCCTCACCGGCGGCATCGCGACCGGCAAATCCGTCGTCGCCGAAATGTTTGCCAAACTCGGAACGCACGTTATCCAGGCCGACTCTGTCGCGCACGACCTGATGCAACCCGGCCGCCCAGTCTATGAGCAAGTCGTCCGCCGCTTCGGCCGCGAAATCTTGAACGCCGATCAAACCATCAATCGCAACCGCCTCGCCGAAATCGCCTTCGGCACATCCGGCGCGCCGCGCGTCCAGGAACTCAACCAGATTGTCCATCCCGCCGTGATCGACTACGAAAACCGATGGATGGAAGAAATCAGCCGCCGCGATCCAACCGCTGTCGCCATGGTCGAAGCCGCGCTGCTGCTCGAAGCTGGCACTGCCGATCGTTTCGACCGGCTCATCGTCGTAACCTGCCATCCCGATCAGCGCATCCAGCGTTTTGCCCGCCGCCTGGGCATTTCCGAAGACGCCGCCCGCGCCGAAGTCACTCGCCGCATGGCCGCGCAGATGCCCGACGAAGAAAAAATCAAAGCTGCCGATTTCGTGATCGACAACTCCGGCTCGTTAGAAGCTACGGCGCAGCAGGTGCAACAGGTCTTCGCATCCCTCCGCCCATCAGCTCAATAGCTGCCTTTCAGGTTTGTCATCCTGAGCGAAGCCGGGATCCTCAGCCTGAGCGAAGCCGAGGCCCTCAGCGCGCCTGCCTTTGGCGCGATGGGGTGGAGAAGCGAAGGACCTGCTTTTTTGCGGATGGAACAGATGCCCGCGTTAGCCTCTCCGCCTCGGCATCACCAGCCACTGCAGCAACGAGCTCACAATGCTGAGCACAATTGCGCCCAAGAACGCCGCGAAGAAATTTTGCACATAAAATCCATGCACGAACGCCGCTGCCAGCTCCAGCATCAGCGCGTTGATCACGAACCAGAACAAGCCTAGCGTCAGAATCGTCAACGGAAAGGTCAGAACTTTGAGAATCACCCCAATCGTCGCATTCACCAGGCCGATCACCGCCGACGCAATCAACGCCGCCATCGGGCCGCTCACATAAATGCCGGGTACGACGCGGGAAACGATCCACACCGCCAGAGCGCTTAGAATCCAATGCAGCAGCAGTCGCACAGAAACCTCCTTGTAGAATGATGCACCGTATGAGCCGAGCAGCGAACGGCGAACGCCGAACGACGCTTAGCGAACGACGAACAGCGAACGACTAAACTGAGAGTCTACCGAATAAAGCCGACTCGACACTATACATCGTGAAACCGCCTGCGAAAACCAACGCCGCTCGCCTGCTCGATCAAATGGGAATCCGCTATGAGTTGCGCGAGTATGAAGTCGACCCCAACGACCTCGCCGCCGAGACGGTCGCCGCCAAGATCGGCTTGCCGCCCGAGCAGGTCTTCAAAACGCTGGTGGCGCGACCGGAAGGAAAAAGCGGCGCGAATGGCGTGGTGATGGCAGTGATTCCGGGCGATCAGGAGCTGAACCTGAAGGCGCTGGCCGCGGCCGCCAGCGAGAAAAAGATGGAACTCGTACCGATGAAAGAACTACAGGCGCTCACTGGCTACATTCGTGGCGGCGTGACCGCGCTCGCTGCCAAGCGCGATTTCCCGGTCTTCGTTGACGAAACCATCGAACTGTTCGACGTAATTTCCATCTCCGCCGGCCTTCGCGGATTGCAAATCTTGATCCCGCCGGGGGATTATCTCCGGGTCACCAAAGGGAGGATCGCCCGGCTAGCACAGCCGAAGAAGAACGATGGCCTGTAATATTCGCGTAACCGATCTGCTGGAGGTTGTTCATGTATCTGCGACGGCTCACCATCACTTTGCTTTTAGCTCCCCTGCTTAATGGGCAAGAAAAGCCACAGCATCAAGGATTCGTAGACTGCGACAGAGCGGCGCAAACCCAGGGTGATTTGACTGAGTGTGGCAGCAGCGACTACAAGGCGGCCAACGACGAACTTAACAAAACGTATCAACAGCTTCTTTCGAAGGCGTCTTGGGATCCGGTTGCTGTTCGAAAGATCAGAGCCTCACAACAAGCGTGGATTGCCTTCCGCGACGCGCAGATCGCTGCTCTGTATCCCGCGGAGGATAAACAAAGGGAGTACGGCACCGTTTATTCGATGTGCGCCAACCTCGCGCTTGCCGACCTGACTAGACAACGGACTAAGATGCTGAAAGAAATGCTGAGCCCGGTTGGGGGTGACGTGTGCAGCGGTGGCTTATGGTATCCCGAGTCCAAGACTACGGCTACGCCGGGCGATCACGACGAGTGACACCGCCCGCCGCATTTC
>JASHOU010000043.1 GCA_030038475.1 Terriglobales bacterium
TGTCGCTGGCAAAACTCCGGCTCGGTACCATGACAAAACAATTTAGCAGATGCCCAAATTCCCGGGAGCCTGGGGCGCTTCGAGTGAATCTATATGTATGATCTGATATGTTTTCTGACTGGAGCGTCCGCTGAATAGCTCTACGTTGCCACTAATGGGAAGGGCACGAGTTCCACTCATGCCGTTAAGTCGCCGAAAATCGCGGGTGCTCTGCGGGCGGGCTCCCTGCGCTGCACTTGTATTACTTTGTCGTTAGTTGTCGTTAATTGGTCGGAGATTCTGATAGAAAAATATGGGGCCGTTTTTCAAAAAAATATCACCTGTGATTCTGGCGAGCGCGATTACCGCCCTACTTCTTTTCGCTACGGCATGCGGCAGCAGCAAGGCGGCGAGCGATTCGGCGCCGCAAGCTATGCCTGTGAAAGTTCATACGGCAACGGCGGAAACCATCGACGATACCAGCGAGTATGTCGCCACCGTGAAATCGCGCGATTCGGCGGTGGTGATGCCGCAGGTCGAAGGGATCGTTACGCAAATTTTTGTGCATTCGGGAGAACACGTAGCGGATGGTGCGCCGATGATGCAGATCGATCCCGCCAAACAGCAGGCGACGGTGAGCAGCCAGGAGCATGCGCGGACGGCGCAACTCGCGCAACTGAATTGGGCGAAGCAGAATTACGACCGCGTCGCCGGCCTGGCGAGCGCGGGCGTGGTCAGCAAGCAAGACCTTGACCAGGCGCGAGCCACTCTCGACTCGGCACAGTCACAGTTGCGTTCGCTCGATGCGCAGGTCAGCGAGCAGCAGGTACAGTTGCAGTACTACAGGGTAGTTGCGCCGCGAGCCGGCATCGTTGGCGATGTTCCCGTACGTGTCGGCGACCGGATTGTCACCACCACTACTCTGACCACGGTCGACCGTCCCGGCACTCTTGAAGCATACATTTATGTTCCGATCGAAAAATCGGCAGAGCTGAGGTTGAATCTTCCCGTCCAGATCGTCGACGATTCCGGAAAGATGCTGGCTGCGAGCCGCATCACGTTTATTTCGCCGCAGGTGGACAACTCCACGCAGACGGTTCTGGCCAAAGCGACGATCGCAAACTCAAACGACAGTTTACGGACAGCTCAGTTCATTCGCGCGCGCGTTATTTGGGACACCAAGAAGAAGCCGGTGGTTCCCGTCACGGCGGTGTCGCGAATCGGGAACCAGTATTTCGCTTTTGTCGCCGAGCCCGATCAAAAAGGCGGATACGTGGTTCACCAGAAGCCGCTCCAAATCGGGCAGATCGTGGGCAACGACTATGTTGTGCTTGACGGCGTAAAACCGGGGGACAAAGTTGTCGTCTCCGGCACGCAGTTTCTGGTCGATGGGGTACCGGTAATTCCGCAAGAGAGCAGCAGCTAAGTCCAGAAGAAAGTTCTCAAAAAATCAGTCCCAGGGAAACACCGAGCGATATCGGGCGAAAAACGGAGAACTGACAACTGAGAACTGAGAACTTTTTTAAATGGTCGATTTTTTTATTCATCGCCCGGTATTTTCCAGTGTCTGCGCGCTGATGATTATTCTCGCTGGCGCGGTCTGCATTCCAACCCTGCCCATCGCCCAGTTTCCCGACCTCGCGCCGCCGCAGGTCGGTGTCACTGCCGTTTATACCGGAGCCAGTTCGCAGACAGTCGAGTCGGCCGTCACCCTGCCACTGGAGCAGCAAATCAATGGCGCCGAGGGCATGAAATACGTCACTTCCTCGAGCACCAACGATGGCGTAAGCACGGTCACCGCTACCTTCGATATCACGCGCGACCCCGACTTGGCGACGGTTGACATCGAGAATCGCGTGAACACGGCTTCCGGAAGGCTTCCCGCCGCCGTCAAGCAAATCGGAATCACTGTCGCCAAAACCTCACAAAACTTTGTATTTGGCGGCGCCGTGTTTTCGCCGGATGGCCGATATTCCACGATGTTTATCAGCAATTATCTCGACGTGTATGTGCGCGACACGCTCAAGCGCGTTCCCGGCGTCGCCGACGTTCTCATCTTCGGCGAACGCAAATACTCGATGCGCCTGTGGCTCGATCCGGTGCGCATGGCCGGCCGTGGTCTCACTGCCGACGATGTAGTGAACGCTCTCGGGGAGCAGAACGTAGAAGTCGCCGCTGGACAAGTCGGCGCGCAGCCCTCCATCCCTGGCCAGCACTTCCAGATCAGCGTCCGCGCCATCGGCCGTCTCTCTGAGCCCGCGCAGTTCGATGACATCATCCTCAAAAGCAATGCCGACGGCACTCTAGTCCGCCTGAAAGACGTAGGCCATGCCGAACTCGGCGCCGAAGATTACACGAGCGACCTCGATTACAACGGACGCGAAGCCGTTGGCATCGCTGTCACCCAGCTCTCCACCGCCAACGCACTTGATGTTCGACGACGCTGCGCCGTCGAACTCGATCGGCTTTCCAAGCGCTTTCCTCCTGGCATGAAATATGAGATCGCATTCGACGTCACCGATGCCGTCGGCGAATCCATCCGCGACGTGCTTTTTACAGTGGGTTCCGCGATCCTGCTGGTCATCCTGGTGATCTTCGTTTTTCTCGGCGACTGGAGGACTACGATCATTCACTTCATCGCCACTCCAGTTTCGCTCATCGGGACATTCACTTTCGTAAAACTACTCGGCTTTTCCATCAACACGCTCACGCTTTTCGGCATCACGCTGGCGACGGGCCTGGTTGTCGACGACGTGATTGTCGTGATTGAAAACATCGAGCGCCATCTGCACGAGGGCGAGCACAGCGCAGCCAAAGCCGCCTCCGCCGCCATGCGAGAAGTCACCGGCGCAGTCGTCGCCACCTCGCTCGTACTCGTTGCGGTGTTCGTGCCGGTTGCATTCTTTCCCGGCACCACTGGCATCCTGTTCCGTCAGTTCGCGCTCACCATCGCCTTCTCCATTACCATCTCCGCCTTCAACGCTCTGACCTTGGCGCCCGCGCTCGCATCGATCCTGCTCGGCCGCATCGAACACAAAGAAAAGAGCTGGTTTTTCAGACAGGTTGATCGTTTTCTTGCCGCTACCAACCGAGGTTACGTGCACACTCTCCGCACGTTCTTGCGCTTCGAGATCCTCGCTTTGATCTTGTTCGCGACTGGCCTCGGTCTCGCTTATGTTGTCTTCAAAAAAGTGCCGCAAGGCTTCGTTCCCACCGAGGATCAGGGCTATCTCATCGTCGCCATCCAGGCTCCCACCGGAGCTTCCCTCGAATACACCCGCGACATCGGCCGGCAGATCTCCGCCATCACAAAAAATATCCCGGAAATTGAAGGTACCTTTTCGGTTGCCGGCTTCAGCTTCGGCGGAGCCACTCCCAACGCTGGCCTTGTCTTCCTGCCCCTCCGCGCTTACGGTAAGCGCCAGGGCGAAGAACATAGCGCCTCCGCCGTCCTGAACCGTCTCCGCGGTCCGCTCTTCGGAATCTCCGGCGCCATCGTCATTCCCTTCGAGCCACCCGCCGTCCAGGGTCTCGGCCAGTTCGGGGGCTTCCAATACGAACTCCTCGATCAGGGATCTCATACTCTTCAGGATCTCGACAAAACCACCCACGACCTCATTCGCGCCGCCGGCGAGCGTCCGCAAAAAGATCTGACCGGACTCTTCAGCACCTACACCGCAAACGATCCGCAATACGTCGTTACCATCGACCGCGAAAAAGCCAAGAGCCTCCACCTCCCGCTTGGCCAGATTACCGACACCCTCGGCGTCTACATGGGTTCGTCCTATGTGAACGATTTCGATTTCAACAACCGCTCCTACCGCGTCTACGTGCAGGCCGACAAACAATTCCGCTCCCACCCGCAAGATATCGGCCAGTACTACGTCCGCTCCGATTCCGGAGCCATGATCCCGCTCGAAAACCTCGTCACCGTTACGCAAAGCAGCGCGCCCCAGGTCATCAACCACTACAATCTCTTCCGCTCAACGGAAATCGACGGCTCGGCCGCGCCCGGCTTCAGCTCGGGACAGGCCATCGACGCCATGCAACAGCTTTCGGCGAAGATCTTGCCCCAGGGCTACACCTACGAGTGGTCGGGCATTTCGCTGGAAGAACTCGCCTCTGGCTCGACCGTGTTGATCCTCTTTGGCCTCGGCGGTCTCGTCGTCTATCTCACGCTCTCCGCGCTATATGAAAGCTTTGTTCTGCCCTTCATCATTATGCTTGCCGTGCCCATGGCTCTGCTCGGCGCGCTCGGAGGGCAATGGATTCGCGGCTTGCAGAATGACGTTTACTGCCAGGTAGGCTTGGTTATGCTGATCGGTCTCGCCTCCAAAAACGCTATCTTAATCGTGGAATTTGCCGAGCAGTTGCGCCACCGGGGCATGACCATTTTCGACGCCGCCGTCGAAGCAGCCCGCATACGCCTGCGCCCCATCCTCATGACGTCGCTGGCCTTCATCCTCGGAGTCGTTCCTCTGGTCGTTGCTACCGGAGCGGGAGAAAACGGCCGTCATTCCGTAGGTACGACCGTTTTCGGCGGGATGATTATGAGCACGATTCTGAATTTGTTTTTTATTCCGGTGTTGTATCTGCTGATCGAAAGCTTCCGCGAGCGGCGGCGGCAACCAAAAACCGCATGAGCACGTCCGCTTGTGTCGATGCAGCGACTGCAGTTCGAGCGAGACCGCGCAGGTCTTGAAGAAAGACCACCTTATCGGGCTTTCTTGGCGCCTGACAGGTGCGCGGGTTTCGCGCTCGGGTGTATCCTTACCCAAATCAATTGCGAAGGACATCCTATGAAAAAATCAGTGCGCGCGTTTTTCGCTCTACCATTGATTTTCTGCATGGCGGCGCTCGCCAGTCCCGCCCCACAGGATAACCAACCGTCTGGCGCGCTCGATCAGAAGAGCCTGGCGCGCATTTACAAGGAAGTCCGGCACCAACTCGTTCTGCTTCCCTACTACAACGTTTTCGACAACCTCGCTTACAAGGTCGACCCCGATGGCACCGTGACTCTGCTCGGCCAGGTTGTCAACCCGACCCTCAAATCGGATGCCGGAAATGCGGTAAAGGGTATTGAAGGCGTGGAAAGAGTCGTCAACAATATCGAGGTGTTGCCCAACTCTCCCAATGACGATCGCATCCGTCGCGCCACTTACCGCGCCATCTACGGAAATCCGCAGCTTAGCCAGTACCAGTTACGTGCCGTGCCCCCGATTCACATCATCGTCAAAAACGGAAACATCACCCTCGAAGGTGCGGTTGCTACCGAGATGGATAAGACCGTTGCTGGCATCAAGGCCAATGGCGTCTCCGGAGCCTTCTCAGTGACCAACAACCTTGCAGTTGACCAACCGTCGAAAGACGATAAGAAAAAGAAGTAGCGCGCGAGGGGGGCTTCCCCTGAATCGCTCACCACGATTTCACCCACTCTCGATTTATGCATGCAGCTCGCAGACAGCAACTCTGCTGTCGCGCAATCTACAATCAAGTATGTTCTCTGGCCCAAGCGTCTTCTCAGGTTTAGACCCGAGCCTGATCGAGCGCGCGGCTACGTTCATCCGCTCGGGCCGGCTCGTCGCGTTCCCTACCGAAACCGTCTATGGTTTGGGGGCGAACGCGCTCGACGCCGAAGCCGTGGCCCGTATTTACTCCGTCAAAGGGCGCCCACCGTCGAGCCCCCTGATTGTGCACGTTGCATCGATCGAGATGGCGGAGTCACTGGCTGCGGAGTGGCCGCCACTGGCCGATCGACTGGCGCAGAAGTTCTGGCCCGGGCCTCTAACGCTGGTTGTAAAAAAACAAGCCGCGATTCCCGCTATTGTCACAGCCAATCTTGCGACGGTTGGTCTGCGCATGCCGGCGCATCCGATCGCGCTTGCGCTCATACAAGCGGCGGGCGTTCCGCTCGCTGCGCCCAGCGCCAACCGTTTCACCGAACTCTCTCCCACTACGGCCGATCACGTTCGGCGCAGTCTGGCTTCCAGTTCCAGCTCAGAAGTCGGCCTCATTCTCGATGGTGGCCCGTGCCAGGTTGGGATCGAATCGACAGTGCTCTCGATCGTCGGGCCGGGAGCGGTTCTGCTTCGCCCAGGCGGAATTTCACGGAGCGAACTGGAGTCGGTTGCGGGACCAGTCGCTGCAGCGCAGGAAGTGCAAGCGGGACCCCATCTCGCGCCGGGCATGCACCCGCGGCACTACAGCCCGCGCACCAGTTTGTATCTGCCGGAAAATGGCAACGTACCTGAGCGGGGACACGGGATTTATTTACAATATCGGTGTCCGGCTCACCGCGCCGACGTAGCGATTCGCCAGATGCCGCTCTCGGCGGTTGAATACGCGGCGGCACTTTATGACGCTCTGCACCAGGCCGACGAGGAAAATTACGACTGGATTGCCGTGGACCTTCCGCCCGACGGCGCCGAATGGGAAGCGGTGCGCGATCGGCTGAAGCGCGCGGCCACGAAGTAGCGTGCTGAAAGCGCGCCTGACTCTGGCGCATACTCTCGCAACCGCCGAGATTACTCCAGCTCTAATTCAATCTGTTTGCCGGCGGGGTCCAGCCTCGCGATGCGAAATTTGCGAATCTGGCCGGCATGCGCTGCCTCTGGCGTCGATTCTTTCGCAGGTGCGCCAGACTTCCACCGCGCTTGCAGCATGGAACCTAAAGATGAGAGATCGGGCTTAGTGGAGGATGACGCCGAAGAGGACGCGCCCGAACTAATTTCTGCTGATTTGCCTTCTTGCGCGGCAAGCTCTTCTTCGGAACTCCGGCGCATGTGGCACGTTGCCATAACGCCTCCTCCAAGTTCCACGCGAGCGCTTCCCTCGGAAACATCCGTAATCCGCCCAGTGACGATGTCGCCTACCTCATGTTCGGCAAGGTATTCGTCGAGGCCGGTCGGCACGAGCTGCTTCATGCTTAGTCGGATGATGCGTTTTTCGCTATCGAGCGCGAGTACCTGCGCCTTGACCGTCTGTCCCGGCCGCAGCACATCTTGCTGGTGATTGATGCGCTTTTCCGCGCTGACTTCGCTCACGTGAATCATTCCCTCAACTCCCTCCGCAAGCTGCACGAAGGCTCCGAATTTCGTCAGATTGGTGACCAAACCTTCAACGACCGTGCCGGGCGCGAATTTTGTTTCAGCTCCAGCCCAGGGATCGCCCAGCGCTTGTTTTAGGCCGAGAGAAATGCGGCGTTCGGCAACGTTCACTCCAAGGATGACGGCTTCGACGGTTTCTCCCAGCTTTACGACGTCGGCCGGGGTTCGCACCCGTTTCGCCCACGACATTTCCGAGATATGAATCAGGCCTTCGATGCCGGGTTCGATTTCGACGAAGGCTCCGAAATCGGCGATGCGGGTGACGCGGCCGCGCACGCGTTCTCCCGGGCGATATTTTTCGCCGACTGCCTTCCACGGATGCGGCTGCAACTGCTTCATGCCGATAGCCACGCGGCGTTTCTCCGCATCGATCTTCAGGATAACGGCATCGATCTGCTGGCCGACTGAGAGCACGTCGGACGGCTTGTTGATGCGATGCCAGGAAATTTCGCCGACGTGAAGCAGCGCGTCCGCGCCGCCGATATCAACGAAGGCTCCATAATCGGTGAGGCTGCGAACCTCGCCTTGCACCCTGTCGCCTTCTTTGAGTTCGGAAAATCGCCGCTCCTTGCCCGCGCGTTCTTCGTCCTCGGCGATGATTCGCCGATCCACCACGACGTCTTCGTCATCGACGTCGAGCTTGATGATGCGGCAGCGGATTTCCTGCTCGACGAGTTTCTCCAGTTCGGCGGCATCATGCGTTCCGCTGCGCGAAGCAGGCATGAACGCGCGCACTCCAATATCGACGCTCAACCCGCCTTTGACCACGCCCGTCACGGTGCCCATGATGGTGGATTTTTCGGCGAAAGCTTTTTCGAGCGAAGCCCAGTCAGTTGGGCGCTCGACTTTTCCGCGCGTGAGTTGGTAGTAGCCTTCAGGATCGCGGCTTTTGATCGTAACCGAAACTTTCTCGCCGGGCTTCGGGAGTTTGTCAGGCGCGAACGCATTGAGCGGCAGAACGCCTTCAGTTTTGAATCCAACGTCGAGGATGATGGAGTCGGCGGTGACGGCGATGACCGTGCCTTCGCGCGAGCCGGTTTCGCTCTTGCGCGATCGATTCCGTTCATAGGCGGAAAAGATCTCTTTGAAAGATTCGGTAGATTCAGCGGCGAAAGATTCAGTGGATTCAGCTCCCGGCGCGGCTTTTGGTATGCCGGTATTAGGTGTACCGGTATTGGGCGTGTTCGGGTCGGGCATGGTGACGGAGGGCCAAGGCCTCGGCGACGTGAATGGTTAGGATAACATCGCACGAGCCTGGCACGCGGCATCGCCCCGTTCTGGGTGGCGTACCGGTTTGATCTCCGCCGATTTGTCTGACGCTGGATTAGTCCGCAAGTATCGGCGCGGGTGAGGTCACCAGCGTAGGTGCTGACAGGGGCGAGGTCGCTTGCGCTGGAGTCTCCACCCATTTTCGCACTTCGGGCAGTGCCTTGCGCATGGCCGTTTCGCCTACCCGGATCAATTCGTCCGCGCGTTTGAAGTCGTCATAATCGAAACCGGCAACATCGGGCTCGATCACAATATCGGCGGCGTTTCTCCAGACTTCGCTCGCCATATCCTGCGCAATCGCAAACGATTGCCCGATGACGTCGAAAAAATGCCGGGGCGCGTTCGTTTTCGACCACTGGCCTTTGAGATGGACGGCCAGCACCCGCTCCGCGCCCATTTCCCGCAGCGGACGACTCGGAACCGGATAGGAGAGCATGCCATCGACGAGCCAACTTCCACGAATCGCAACCGGGAGAAACATACCCGGGTAGGCGCAGCTTGCGCGCACCGGGTCAATGATCGGGCCGGAACTGAAAACCGTTCCCCGGCCGGTGTTGAAATCGGTGGCCGTAACGCCGAGCGGTATGCGAAGCTCCTCAAAAGTGTGCACTCTTAAAGTCTGCTGCAGAAACGCAGTCATACGGTCATTGGAGGCAAAGCCGTATCGCGAAAGCGTCCAGCGCGCAAACGTGGTAAAGCGAACTTTATGGGCAATGTCGATCAGTTCATCGGGAGTGAGGCCGCTGCAATAGGCGGCGCCCATGATGGCGCCAACACTGGTGCCGGCAACCATGCGAATCGGAATGCCTTCCTGCTCCAGGACTCGCAGAACGCCGATGTGTGCGATGCCGCGGGCAAAGCCGCCACCCAGCGCCACTCCGATTGCGGGCAAACGCTGGGCCGTGGCTGGCGTCGAACGGCCGGATAGTTCGCGGCTAAAGGCCTGTACCGACCGAAGAACCTTGCCCAGACGCTTCATAGGAACCCCACGTTCCCCGTTTTTTGCGCAGTCCGCAAAAACTACATCTGCTATGTAAGATGCCACGTGGAGGGTTTCGGTAACAGACCACGTTGGTGCTATCTGTTAGTTACAGTGGGATTTATACCAAGTTACTGGAAGTAATGTAGGTGACGCCAAGAAACTGCCTAACTCCTTTCACCCTTATGGGTTACCGCATGATTACCAGATCTGGTGATATCTGAAGGACACGGTCTGCATGGCCATGGTCTCGCATGGACTGGTCTGCCAGGACATGGGATGCAGGGACAGGGTATGCTCTGCTCCGGCTGTCCCGTGCGGCATTTCGACGCTGCAAACCAGATCGAGACTGGCAGATTCGATTCCGCCAGATCCCGCTGCCCGACAGGTAAACACATCCCGCGTAGAATGACCAATGACTACGGAAGTTCAGAACAACGACAGCCAGAACGAGGAAATCAGAAACAAAAAGCAGCATCATGGGAAGCAACAATTATGACCAGTTATATTGGTGCCATTGATCAAGGGACGACAAGCTCGCGATTTATCGTGTTCGATCGTTCCGGTCGCATCGTAAGTGCTGCGCAAAGCGAACACGAGCAGATTTATCCCGCGCCCGGATGGGTGGAACACAACCCTAATGAAATCTGGCGCCGCACGGGTGAGGTGATTCAGGAAGCGATGGAACGTGGAGGATTGCGGCCGAAAGACCTGGCCGCCATCGGGATCGCCAATCAACGGGAAACGACCGTGGTTTGGCACAGAAAGACCGGAAAGCCGGTTGGCAACGCCATTGTCTGGCAGGATATGCGCGTCGCCACTGCGGTCGCCGAATTCGCTCGAGACGGTGGACAGGATCGTTATCGCTCCCGCACCGGGCTTCCGCTGGCGACCTATTTTAGCGGGCTTAAGATTCGGTGGATTCTTGAAAATGTTCTGGGCGCGCGTGCTGGCGCCGAAGCCGGCGATTTGCTGTTTGGCAACATCGATACATTTCTCATTTGGCACCTCACCGGCGGAACGAGTGGGGGCATCCACATAACCGATGTGACTAATGCCAGCCGCACGCAACTGATGAATCTTTTCACCTTACAGTGGGACCGGGATATCTTGAAAGAGTTCGATATTCCAATCGAAATGCTGCCGCAGATTGTTTCCAGCAGTGAGGTCTATGGCGTGGCGCAGTTGCCGGCCATCGCGGGCGTTGCCATCGCAGGCGACCTAGGTGATCAGCAAGCGGCTCTGGTTGGCCAAGGTTGTTTTCATCCGGGAGACGCAAAAAATACTTACGGGACCGGATGTTTCATGCTGATGAACACAGGATCGAAGCCGGTATTTTCTAACTTCGGGTTACTAACTACCGTGGCCTACAAACTCGGCCATACTTACCCAGCATGTTATGCGCTGGAAGGCAGCATCGCCATTACCGGCGCTTTGGTGCAATGGCTTCGCGATAACCTGGGACTCATTGCGAAGAGCTCGGACATCGAAACCCTGGCGCGTACCGTAGATGATAACGGGGGTGTCTACTTCGTCCCCGCTTTTTCAGGGTTGTACGCGCCATACTGGAGAGAGGATGCACGTGGAGTAATTGCCGGCTTGACTCGCTATGCCAACAAAGGCCACATTGCGCGCGCGGCGCTGGAGGCGACGGCGTTTCAGGTACGCGAGGTCGTTGATGCCATGGCAAAGGATTCCGGTATCGCGCTCGATGCGCTGCGCGTTGACGGCGGCATGGCGAAGAACGATCTGTTGATGAACTTCCAGGCCGACATCCTGGGCAAGCCGGTGGTACGCCCGGTGGTATGGGAGATAACCGCTCTTGGCGTGGCCTATGCTGCTGGATTGGCTGTCGGTTTCTTTAAAGATACCAACGAACTCGTCGCCAATTGGGCAATCGACTGCCGCTGGGATCCCAGCATGAATGTCGAAACGCGCGAGCGCCTTTGTCGCTATTGGAACAAGGCAGTGACGCGCTCGTTCGATTGGGTGGAACCAGCCGGAGCGCAGACCTTCTGAGGGAAGATTGGCCGAGCGAAGATCGGCCGAGAGAAGACAGATTAAAAGAAACACTAGAGAAGAATGAGAGAAGCATCCGCAACTTACTCCGCGCATCAACAGCGCTATTCTGTGGATCGGAAAAGTCAGCCATGAATCGAAACGAAATGTGGCGGCGCTTCAACGCGCAGACCCAACCCTGGGATATGGTAGTCGTGGGCGGCGGCGCAACCGGAGTTGGCGTCGCAATCGATGCGGCCTCGCGCGGCTATGCGGTGCTACTGCTTGAGCAGAGCGACTTTGGCAAAGGCACTTCGAGCCGCAGCACCAAGCTGGCGCATGGTGGCGTTCGCTACCTCGAGCAGGGAAATATTGGCTTGGTCATGGAAGCGCTCAAGGAGCGCGGCCTGCTTCTGGAAAATGCGCCTCATATTGTTCACGACCTTGCCTTCGTCGTGCCTAACTACGATTGGTGGGAAGCTCCATTTTACGGGCTCGGCCTGAAGCTCTACCAGTTACTCGCGGGTAAGTACGGCTTTGGCTCATCGCGCATACTTTCCAGAGAGGAAACGTTGAAGTATCTACCAACTTTAAAGACCGAGGGCCTGCGTGGTGGCGCAATCTACTACGATGGACAATTCGATGACGCGCGCCTGCTCATCCACATGGCAGTTACTGCCTTCGAGCAGGGAGCGACGTTGCTGAACTACGTGCGGGTCACCGGACTGACCAAAGACGCCCAGGGATTTATCGATGGGGTGACTGCGCGCGACGGAGTAACTGGCAATGAATTTCGCGCCCCAGCGAAAGTTGTTATCAACGCCACCGGCGCGTTCAGCGATCTGCTGCGGCTGACCGCAGAGCCAACCGCTGCCACCATGATTGCATGCAGCCAAGGTGTTCATCTGGTATTCGAGGCTAGTTTTCTTCAGGGTGAAAGCGCGATTTTGGTTCCGCATACAAGCGATGGGCGCGTGTTATTCGCGATTCCATGGCAAGGACACACGCTGGTGGGAACTACCGACACGCCGGTTGCAGCCGCCGCGCTCGAGCCGGTTGCGATGGAGCAGGAGATCGATTTTCTTTTGAACACCGCCGGGCAATACTTGAGGAAAGCGCCGACACGCGATGACGTGCTGAGCGTATTCGCGGGCATTCGGCCACTGGTGCGGGCTACGGGCGCAACTTCTGGCACGGTGGCGACCGCGGCATTATCACGCGATCACGTTGTTCACATCGATCGCTCGGGCTTGGTAACGGTATGCGGCGGAAAGTGGACGACCTACCGCCATATGGCCGAGGACTGTGTCGACCAGGCGGCAACGCTCGGCCAGTTGCCAGAAAGCCCGTGCACGACCCAGCATCTGCACATACATGGCTTTCACGAAGCGGCGAAACAGTTTGGTCCGTTGGCGGTGTATGGTTCGGATGCGCCTGAGATTCGCAAGCTCATCGAAAATGATGCACTGCTTGGCCAACGCCTGTATCCTGCGCTTGCCTACGTGCAGGCCGAGGTGGTTTGGGCAGCCAGGCACGAAATGGCTCGAACCGTCGAAGACACGCTCGCCCGACGCACGCGTGCGCTGTTCTTGAATGCACGCGCCGCGCTCGAAATGGCGCCCACAGTCGCGGACTTGATGGCTGAAGAACTGGATTGGAGCGACTCCGAGCGCACGAAGCAATTGGACGGATTTAGAGAAGTGGCACAGAGCTATTTGCTGGCTCGTAGGTCGTCCTAAGTATCTTAAAACGACTGCAAGGCGCTGGCCTCGTCAGCTTCTATGT
This sequence comes from Terriglobales bacterium, assembly GCA_030038475.1. Taxonomy (GTDB): domain Bacteria; phylum Acidobacteriota; class Terriglobia; order Terriglobales; family Acidobacteriaceae; genus Acidiflorens. The sequence goes on from JASHOU010000043.1 coordinate 13,117, forward strand.
CGAATACCGCATATAACTTAGTTAGCTGAAGTAGATCATGGATGCGCTTGCTAAGATTAACCAACTTCATCTGACCGCCCTGGTTGCGCACCGTCGTATAAGACTTCACAAGTTCCCCGAGGCCCGAGCTATCCACATAGCCCACATCGCGTAAGTTAAGGAGGATTTTTTTACTTCCCTTGTCGAGCACGGCTCGAAGCGCGTCGCGAAGCATAACGTTGCCTTCGCCGACCGTAATTCTGCCACTTACATCGACGATAGTAATGCCCGATATCTCACGAATAGCCGTCTGCATCTTCATCGGAGTGCGGCCCTGAATGCCGAGGCCGAGGCGATCGAGAATGCCGCAGGCGGCGGCTGCGGTGTCGTGCGATTCGGTACGCACCACAATCAAGCTGCGACCCTCTTTGAGCACCTCGCGGAAAAATGCCACGTCCTCGGAGGCACTTTCGTCCGCAGCAGGCACTGGTCCAGCTTTATGTTCGGCCGCGGCCCCTCCGACCGCAGAGCCAGCGCCTGCGCCGGCTAATCCCAGAAGAGCGGCTGCGCCGAACCCCAGCGCGAATACCTGGCCGATTCCCGGAACAACCAGGAGCGTGGCCGCGACTACGCCCGCTGACATGCCGGTAGCGGCGCCCATGAACCCGCCAACCGTTGCGCCAAATCCTTTGCCCACGCTCTTAGCCTCGGTCTCGGATAAGGTGAGAAACGCAATCGATTCTTTGGGAACTTTGGCGGCCAATAACTCTTTCACAGCCTCTTCCGCGCGGTCACGAGAAGAAAATACTCCAATGGCAGTCTCCAAGGTTTCCTCCTGATTTCCGACGACGACTGCAATGTTGGCTCACAAGCGCGATCCGGAAATATTCTCCGCGGCTACCAATTCCGCTCAGAGTGAGAAGCGGAGTCTTCTCTGAACTGGTTGCGCTTGCGATACACAATAAAAATCATGCCCACCGACATCAAAGTGGGAGGGACGATCAAAATCAGAATCCCGATCTGCAGCGCCTGAATCATTCGATTACCGGCAGAAGCAGCCGAAGTATAGCAGAGAGCGCAACTCTGTGAGAAGGCTGGGACGGGCACAACAAGCAGCGCCAAGCTTACGACTGCAACAGCAGCCAGCAACGGACTGAAAATCCGAATCCTTTTTTGTAAGAGCGCAGATAACGTTTCTCTTAACATCTTCACTCCTGACTACACTAACTCACATAGGTGGCCTGGAAAATGGTGCGCCGCGTAACATGCGCGAGCTATCCGTCCAGCCAAATTGCAGCCCGAGAAGCACAGCAATCGTAAAGACGGCGACAAACAAAAGAAAACCCCGCTTTTCGGTCCCGAGGTGCATAAAATACAGAGCAGCCAGTCCAGCCTCGATAAAAGCGACCACCAACATGCGCATGAGCATTTGCGCGGCGTCGATATTTTGATAGGCGATCACGAATTGCAAAGCCGCCAATCCCAACAGGCAAATGTAGATGACAATGTCTTTCCCGATTCCGTCATTCTTGCGCGCATCCGTCGTCATAGCATTCTGCTCCTAAGCGTTCCGGTCTAGTGAGTGAGATTCAAAAGGTAGACCAAAGGCACGACGAACATCCAAACCAGATCGACAAAGTGCCAGTATAGGCCCAACACCTCGATATCGTCGGCATTGTAGCGGCCGCCATTGTAACGCACGCCGACCGCGAGCAGGGCAATTATGCCGCAGGTAACGTGAGTAAGATGCAAGCCGGTAATACTAAAAAACGATGCTCCGAACAACGGTGTTCCCCATGGATTTTTGAAAAGGGTCATGCCTTCACCAATAAGGCCCAGCCATTCGCGAATGTGCAGGAGAGCGAAAACGATGCCCAGAACCGCTGTAATGAGTATCCAACGAAAGGCGCCTGCTTTGTCTTGAGCTTTTGCCGAACGCAGACCGCAGAGCATGGTCAAGCTGCTGGTTAAAAGGACGAAGGTCATCAGGGCGACATTAGTGATGCTGTGGAACGGCCGCGGCCAGTCAGCGGTGCCATGGCGTAGAAATCCGTAGGCCACCAGGCAACCGGCAAAAGTCATGGTGTCGGCGATAATGAACAGCCACATCGCGAACTTTTTCGTGGGAATCGAAAACGCTGGTCCTAAGGTAAGGCCGGTCGTGTGTCCTTCCATGGTCAAATCCGCCTGGCTCACGGCTCCTCCTCCGACGGTCGCTTCGGTTACAGTTTCATCAAAAGCAGCAAAAGCAGGTATATCCAAAGAACGTCCATAAAATGCCAGTAACGCGCGCTCGCAACCAACTGGTTGCGACGCAGAATACCCCTATGCAACTTACTAAGTATGTAGATAATCCCGCCCAAACCTCCCAGCACGTGCAGGGCGTGGGTAACGGTTAGCAAGTAGAAAAAAGAACTGCTGGGGTTGGTGGCGAGATACAGACCCTCAGCCCGTAACTGGAGCCATGCCACATACTGGCCCGCCACGAAGACCAGACCAAGAAACAAGGTTACATAGAGCCAGCGCGCGGGATTCTCAACTCCAGTCTGAAAGCCGCGCATAAAAGCCGTGATGCGGCGCCGTGCAATTTCCAGAGTAACGCTACTGGCGATAAGCACAAGAGTGGTGAAATACAGAATGGACGGCAGGGAGAAGGATTGCCAGTCGAGCGATGAGCCTTTGCGGACGAAAAGAGCGCTGGTGAACGCCGCGAACATCATACTGACGGCAAAGACCACAACCCAGATGGCGGACGAAGTGGGTGGCGGCGAGTGGTCGATAGTTAATCGAAGGTCTCCATCCGCGGGAATCAGGTTGCGCCCACCACCGTTGCTGAAATCATCGGTATGCGGGTGATCGATCTGCGGCGGTTCGTGAATTGTGGTCGCCATTAAGAATTTAGACTCCGGTTGGTACGAAGGTGTTGTCGGCTCGCTCCTAAAGGGTCGGGTTACTGTTCGTCGTTCTCCGTCTTAACTTGCTCTGGAGAAGCCTGCATCACATAGTCGCCGACCGAACTCTCCACGCCGTACTGATACGGATCGTGGTAAACCACGGGCAGCTTTCCTCCCCAATTATCAAAAGGCGGCGGCGTGGTCGTGCTCCACTCGAGCGATGTGCCTTCCCAGGGATTATCGGACGCCGGTTTACCCCAAAATCGTGTATGAATCAGGTTGTAAAGAAAAATCGCCTGGGCTGCGCCAGTGAGTAACGCCGCGACAGTGATAAATTTATGCACCGGGAGCAGCGGCTGCAGATAGTCGTCAACAAAGACCGAGTAACGGCGCACATTGCCAACAATTCCCAGGTAATGAAAAGGCATAAAGATGCAATAGGCGCCAACAAAGCTGAGCCAGAAGTGAATCTTACCCAACGTCTCGTTCATCATTCTTCCAAACATCTTAGGAGCCCAGAAGTAGGTGCCGGCAAAAATGCCGAACATGGCCGCGACCGCCATCACCATGTGGAAATGGCCAACCACAAAGTAAGTCGCATGAAGCATGATATCGATGGAGGGCTGAGCCAGGAAGAAACCGCTGACGCCGCCACTGACAAACATGGAAATGAAGCCCAAGGCAAATAGCGACGCCGAGTTAATGCGCAGCTTGGAGCCATACAGACTGAAGATCTGGATCAGCACTATGATGGTCGCGGGGATGGTGATGATCAGCGTGGGGAAAGAGAATGCCAGCGCGGAATACGGATTCATGCCGCTGACGAACATATGGTGGCCATAGACCATGTAACTAAGAACGGCAAGCGCTCCCATGGAATAGATAATTACTCTGTGACTCAGCAGCGGCCGTCGCATGTTCGTGATCAGGATATGCGAAACGATTCCGATGCCGGGTATGATCGCGATGTAAACTTCCGGATGTCCGAAGAACCAGAAAAGGTGTTGCCAGAGGAGAGTCGAACCGCCGGAGTGCTGCTGCAGTTGATCGCTTATGACTAGATTCGACGGCACAAAGAAGCTGGTGCCAGCCACGTGATCGAGAATGGCGAGGATACATGCCGGCATGAGAACCGCAAATGCCGTCAAACCCATGCATGAAGTAATGAACCACGCCCACGTTGTGAGGGGCAAACGCATGAGGCTCATGCCCTTGGTACGCAGATCAAGTGTGGTGGGGATGAAATTCAATGACCCTAACAACTGTCCGACGCAGAACAAGGCAATCGATGCCATCCACAAAATCACACCCATACCCTGGCCCGGGCCGGCAATGGCTCCGACTGCGTTGAGCGGCGCATACTGCGTCCAACCGCCCAGGGTGGGACCATCGCTCACGAAGAACGACGCCAGCAGAACGATGAAACCGGTAAAGGTCACCCAGAATGACATCATGTTGAAGTGCGGGAACGGCATATCCTCGGCGCCGACCTGAATGGGCAGAAAGAAATTACCGAAGGCCGCGAAGGGCGCAGTGGTGAGCACAAAAAACACCATGATGGTGCCGTGCATGGTCATTAACTGCAGGTAGTACTCCGGCGTCAAGACTCCACCGGGAGCACCCGTCTTGGAAAGCAATTGTAGGCCGGGGATCGCGGCATTCGTCCAAGCCAGGTGGATGCGCATGATCCAGGAAAGGATCATTCCGATAATCGCGGCCACCAGGGCCATGTCGTAGTACTGCTTGCCAATGACCTTATGGTCCAGACTGAAGACGTGCTTCCGAATGAAACTTGTCGGAGGAGCGTGATGGTGCACTGCGGGTGCTGACATATCATGCATACGTTTTGCCTCAAAACGAATCCACCCGCAAAACAGAGTGGGAGGGAGTTATTGCGCTGCCGCTTGCTGCTTTAACCACTTATCGAAGTCGTCCTGGGACATCACCTCAAGGTAAGCCTTCATGTTGTAGTGTCCCAGACCACAAAGCTGAGTGCAGACAATTTCGTACTTGCCAATTTTCGTAGCGGTGAAATGCAGAGAAACATCCAACCCCGGAACAAAGTCCTGATGCACGCGTAACTCACGCACATAGAAGGAGTGACCGAGATCCTTCGAGTGCATAAGGAGATGGATTTCCTTGTTCACCGGAATCGCAAACTCGGCGGTCACAATGTCGTCCTTGGCATCCGGATCGTTAGTGGTGTCGATACCAAAAAAATTCTCCGTGCTCTCGTCGATAAGATTGGGATGAATGGCAGCGAATTTTCCGTCGGGCCCGGGATAGCGGAAATAGAACGCGAATTGCCCGGCCTGCACCTGAACCGGCATAGCGTTGGCCCCGGGCGGGCTAAGATACACGTCAGCCCAAACTTTTGCGCCAAAAACGCCGAGAGCCAGCACTTCTATACCGACAATGAGAAATGCGCCAATCACCAAGCCCGTGGCCCCGCCGGGGAACTTCTTGATCTTGCCGCCGGGATTGGGTTTGGCAAACATCCAGATGAAAATTGCCAGGACGAACTGCGCAGCGAGAAAGGCAATGCCTGCCTCGGCCATGGTCTCCGACATCTGATCGTCGATAATGGGGCCATGAATCGAGATGTCCTCGGGAGCCGACCAGGTGTGCATGATTATTGGAATCGCGGATGCGATCGCAATAACGATAATGGTGACCGCAAACAGTTTTGCCATCTTAGCTCCCGCCGGACCACCCGTCCGGTCGTTTTAGCTTGCCTTACATAGCCCGTAGTTGTCTTAAATGCTTTCTGAGCAGTTCAATTCGCTACTTAGCTTTGAAGGTAAAGTCAGCCTTGGCCGATTGGCCGCCCGCGACTGTTACCTTGGCCGTTTGATTACCGTAGGTTTCCTGCCAGGCTGTCACTGTGTAACTTCCAGGCGGCACATTCTCGATGGTGTAGGAACCATCTTCACCGGTAATTGCGTAGGGGCCCTTTACCACCGCGAAATACCCGCTCATCCAGGGGTGAATGTTGCACTTCACATGGATCATTTCCACCGCTTTCCAGCTCTTGGTGACGGGCGGCGCTCCGGGCGGCTGCGACTGGTTCCACGGAATATTTCCAGTCAAAGGATTAGGCTCCGGGTGGATATTGTGAGCCGTCTGATCGCTGGTCTCGACCTTGAATTCCTGGCCCACGTCCATCGCTAGAACGTGCGGCGTATACAGGCAGTTTTTCTGATCGAATACGGGCACAGCCGTCGGCTTCGCGTTCAACGCGTCGCCCGATAATCCCTCGGAAATATAAAGAACAACGTTGCCCAATCCGTTGTCCTTGCCCACAACCACAAGCTCGAGGTGGGCTGGATCGTTGGCATGTTGCTTCACGCACCAGGGATCCTTCGACATGTCGATGCCCTTCATGTGCGGAGCCGTGCCATCGAGCTTAACCGTACCGGTAATTTTGCCTTCCGGCGCCGCGCTCACCTCCCAGTTCGTCAATGACAGACTCAGACCGGCCACCACCAGACAGAGCAACAAACAGACCGAGACCGCAGCCAACTTGCTATTGTCCTGACGCTTCATTTTCTTCTCCTAGTTGCGGAAGGCTTACCCTCCGGATCACTGAGCGGGATTTGGATTTACCGGCTTCAACCCCAGTTGGTTGGCAATTTGCCGTTCTTTTTCGTTGTAGGCGTTGTGGGGCTGCAAACTGCGCAGATAAAATACCAAATCCCACGCCTCATCGGGTTTAATGTTATCGGCAAACGACGGCATCGGCGTGCCATCTAAACCGGTCATAAAGATTCTGTAGATATCAACGTCGGTGCTGCCGCACTTCGGCCGCGAACCATCGGTGAAGTTGAAGGGCGCAATAGGCTGGCTGAGGTCGTCGGTAAGCGTAGAGGCCGAGGGGCCATTGGCCTTACCTTGCACGCCGTGGCACTTGAAGCACTGCATCCTGGCGAACACGTCTTGCCCGGCCTTCACCCGCTCCGGCGTGATTTCCGGCTCGGGTGGGATTTGAATGGGAGTGCCGGCCTTCTCCGTCTGCCAGCGCGGCGAGTAGTGCTTAATCCACGCAACCAAATCCGCCCGCTCCTGCTTTGATAGCGGAATCCACGCCGGCATATTCGAGCGGTCCATCCCCCGGCCAATCGTATCGTAGAGATCCTGGTCCGTGGGCAAAGTTCCGGTCGGAGTGGATCGGCACTTGAAAATCGCCAACTGGAAATTGCGCGGCTGGGCGTACAGAGGGGTTAAAAACCACACCGCATTCTCGCCGTTACCGTCTCCCAGTTCACCGTGACAGCCTACACAGAACCGCCGGTAGGGCAAGGCCGCGGCTTTGGCATTGCCGGTGATATCGCCAACGTGGCTGCTCGCCGCCGGCGAATTCAGCCAATCCTGCAGTTGATACGTCGTGAGTTGTGCGTACGCGGCAGTAGAGAAACAGAGAGCGACAACCACGCTCAACAACAACGGCCACTTCAGTAAATTCGTATGCATTGTCATCCCTCTCTTTTAGAAGTCGAAGTCAATTCCGAACAGCAATTCGTCGGTATTTGTGTTGGTTGGAGCGCCAGACGGGCTGGTCGGTCCCGTCCCGTTTTGGTGGAATACGTTGAACTCGCCGTGGTAAGCAAAGCCGGCGCGGCTCGTCATAAACGGGTTATAGCGGTACGCAATTGTCCAGTTGTTGATGTTGCCCAGGTTGCCCGGAGTTCCGGGCGTCGCCTGCTGCGACATGCGTTCCGCCTCATAAACGCCCAGGATCATAAACTGCGGACTAACCACGTAACGCGCTTCGAAGGTGTAGCCGTTCCAGGTCGGCGCACGTGATCCCGGCGGAAGTGTTGTTCCCGGCACATTGTCCAGCGGGCAGCCGATGGCCGGGTCGTTAATGCAGGTCGCGGTCGCCGCTCCATTTCCGTTCGTGGCCACTGCATTGCCGTAACCCTGCCCAAACCACGCGTTATCTTCGCCGTGTTGCGTCACCACATTGAGATCAAAGTGCGGTCCCAAGTACAACTGTCCTGTGAAGCCCACACGACTGAATCCCTTGTTGCCAATTCCCGAACCCGGGATGGGCACTCCTCCAGACGTCCGGTAGTATGTAGCAGCTTCTCCCACGAAGGCGTAGGCGCCAACACGCTGCACCCCTAGTTTCCCCGCGTCGATACCTTGGTCAAAGGTAAAGAATCCGCTATAGGAGTTCGATCCCATAATCAGATTCACGTTTCCATCGCTCGAACTAAGCAACGCCGCTGAGATTCGCGTCCGATCATCCGCCGAGTGTCCCAGGTACTCCATCCCCAGCTGGTTGTCTCCCATCTGCCCGAAGATGTTTCCGTCTCCGACTGGAATGAAGTGATAGGTTTGATAGATTCCGCCGTTGGCCGTGAGCTGGACCATGCGCTTTTCGGAAAGCAGGTTGTTGAGCTCGAATCGGCCCAGCTTGACGTTCAACCAAGGGCTGTTGCCGATGTTATCCAGGCGGGCCATAACCGTTTCAAAGTGGAACGCTGCCGTGGAATCCGACGACGGGAGCACATAGAACGAGATGTTCTTCTCCAGAGTTCCGCCGGTATGGAAATCGAGCCCGCTCAGGTCAAAACCGGAAGACTCGATGCGAGTGACCGCCGTATTCGTTCCGGTCAATGTCCCGCCGGAGTACGTGTCTGTGTTGCTCAAGGCACTGTACCGGTGCCAAATCGGCGTGATGCGGAAGGTCACCGGCCAATACGCGGGATTTTGCCAGATCGGAGCATCCCGATCGTTCATCAACTGATAGCCGTTGTCTCGAAACTTCAGTCCGAAATTGTTCAGGATCGGCCACGACTCATGGCACGCCGAGCAGCGAAGCCCGTATTTTCTGGCGAAGGCTGGCAACGCGCTCGCCGACTGGCTGGCGCTCAGAATCAGAAAGATTAACGTGAAAGCAGCGGCGAGGATGGAACTTGCCTGCGGCGGCTTCTGACAGAGATGAGACTGCGCCCATATACGCATGCTGCACTCCTCAGACGAAGGTCACAAGTTTTTGAAAAACGAGAATTCCACACCACAAAACGCGCAAACGAGAGCGCCGAGCACGCTGGGCAGCTCTGCAAAATAATTCACAAATTTTGCGGTTAAGTGGTCCTACCACCCCACAGGGCGTGGATACTACTACCTTCGCAAAGGAAGTGCAAGAGGATTGTGAAATTTTTTTTGCAATTTTTTTAGATCACTTTCGTAGAGTCTTTGGATTTCTGCGATTAGGTGGCGCACAATGGCATGAGTTGACAGCGGTCAACCGAGCGTAAGAGACTCTTGCAATCGGACCAGCGGAGCCAGTTGTGATCTGCGAATGGAGTTGTGGGAGTGAGGGAGTGAAAGGCGGCGCTTCGTTTCACTGCAAAAGGTTTCATCTCGCGCAGTGTCTCCGCGTGACCGTCCTGTTGTTATTGTTGTGGGGCGCTGCGATTCCCTCGCACGCCCGCGACAAAGACGTCCTTGCCTACGGCGAGGGTCTGATCGTCAATATTCCGCTGCCCGAGCCGGAAGTAGCTCTGGCAGTAGAAGACGTGGCCGAGAGCACGATTATTCGGGGAACCAAGGAATACGATAAGGACCCGTATGTGACCGGGGCCGCCGCGGTCAATTCGACCCCGGTTTTTCCCGAATGGACCGAGGGTGGCAAGGTTTTTTACAAGGTTAAGAAGCACGCGCTCGATCCGCGCAATTTCAAAGATAGCGGCGATCTTGGGACGCTGGCGGTGCGTTACATCGTGCAGCCACAGGGGTTCGGCAACACCGTCCTTCGCATTGATGCTCTATTCGTAGAGGATTCCCGCCATAGCGTTCATCAGTCGAGCGGGGTGGTGGAAAGCGCCGAATACCAGGACATTCAGGAACACCTCAACCAGATCGAACTGATGAAAAAGGAAACCGCTGAAGCCTTGCGGGCAAAGCAAGAGAAACAGGCGAGGGACAATTTTGGCTTGGGCACTGACAATACGATCCTGCTCAGTACGCCACCTTCGAGCAGCAGCGACAGCACCAGCAGCCAGTCTGGGTCGGATTATGCGCTGCAATCCTCTGCCCTGCAATCCTCTGCCGCATCCGCGCCCGAGGAGGATCAGCAGCCTGAAACTTTGGAGCAGCACGTCGCAAAGTTGCGCCAGCAAGTGGAACGGCGTGTCAAAAAGCCCGGCGCTCCACTGCAATCGGCTCCGTTCCACAGCGCCAGCACGCTAACATCTCTGGACCCGGGCGTCGAAGTTCTGATTCTGATCTCGACGCCCTACTGGTACGGAGTGGAGACCCACGAAGGCCAGCATGGCTGGATTCGAAAGGACGAACTGGAGCAGGTGCCATGATCGGGCAGATGATTGCGCTGAGGATCGGGCTGAGTTCTGACACAGCGCTTCGCCGCACATCTGCGTTCCTGTTTCTGCTCGCAACTACGCTGCTGGCGGCGGCCGCACAGGAAGGCGACAGTGTCGGCAAAAAAAGTGCGCCCGCGCAGCAGCCTTCGGGCTCGTATGAGCGCACTTTCACTCAGCCCAAAAGCGCGGTGGAAAAAGCTCTGAAGGATTTGCTGCCCTCGATGCACGGACGCTTGCCCGTGCTTGAAGGCTTCGCCTCGCCCGGCGAACATCCCTTGAGCCAATACCAGCGTGCTTATTACCAGGCCTCCGTGCAGGTCAGTTCCACCGCTTCAGGCGGATCCGTCGTGCGCGTGCACGCCGAGGTAACGGCGTGGTACGAGGATCCAACCCCATCTCATTCCGGCTACCGGGTGCTGACTTCGAATGGCCGCCTCGAGTCGGACCTGCTCGATCAGCTAAGCGATCGGTTAGGCGTCTCCAGCGCAGCCAATACGAGTTCGAGCGGACTTTCGAGCATGAGTTTTCCCTCGGTAGCTCATGCCACCAAGCCGGCAGAGCAACCGCCGGCGGCAGGAAAAGACGCTGCTGACAAGGCTGCAACCGAACCTTCGATTTCAGCCCCGATGCCGCAGTTGCCACAGGCCGGGCGCACGCTTTCGTCATCTTTAGCTCAGGGCCTGCCGGCCGCGAAACCGGCGGACGTGAAAAGCTCGCCCGGCGACGCCGACAAAAGCAAAGCCGACGACGCCTCCTTGCGTGAAGAAGCGGCAAGTTTGGAGGAAGTGCTCAAGAACCAGGCGCATCCCAGGAATCTGGTTGCGATCAAGAAAAATGGGACTCCGGTGGTTTCGTCTCCGAGTTTGAGCGCCAAGACTCTGTTTTTGGCGAGCGCACACGATGAGTTTGAAATGCTCGATTTTAACCAGGACTGGGTTCATGTTCGAATTTCCGGCCTGTCGCGGGGATGGATCTGGCGTACCAGCCTGGAGATGCCCGAGGGGATTTCGGACGTTCCCACCACAAATGCGAACGGCACCCCAGTAGCCGCCGACCTGTTTCAGGTGACGCGCGAGGAAACCGCGCCCTTCCCGGGAGATTGGACGCCTTTGCGCGGCAAGAACGTGAAAATCATTTCCGTGCAAAAGATTCAGGAAGATGAGCGCAACAGCGGTGCGCAGGCCAAGCTGGAATATGCGAAATCCTTGCTCGACAAAAACTACGCTGAATTGGCCGGAAAATCTCAGGAGCTCGCCGGAGTGGTGTTGATCTTTGATTCGATCGATGGGGGCATGATCGCCGTAACCTCGCCCACGGTTCAGCAATGGAAAGCGGGCAGGTTGAACGACGCCGCGCTTTGGCATCACTGCTATTTCGATCCACCGGAGACGTTCACCGTTTCCACTCCAACCAGCAACCCATAGCGCGTTGAAACTGCTCGGGAATTGCGGGCATGGTGAGAGTGAAGTGGGCTGCCATTTTCGGTTTTGGCTTGACATCGCAACCGGCGACGCGGTACCAATGCTTTCTCTGAAATAGTTTTCCCGATTTTCGGAGTTTCGGCCTGCGCAGGTTCGGCTGGCAGAATTTCGCTTTCAAATAATTGCCACTTTTCAGGTCAACACCGGCATCAATAGCATCGATGGATTGAATTCGATAAAGATTGGACTCGGATGTTTTCTGCTTGAAGTGCAATCGCGGCAAGAGGGGAGTGTGGGGTTCACAATGCGGGAATTTGGATTACGGCTGCGCGATTACGCTGAATTGACCAAGGCACGCATTACCACGCTGATCGTACTCACGGCTTGGTGTGGCTATTTTTTTGGCGCACAGCGGATGGGCGTATCGTCGTGGTCGATGGGATTGTTTCACGCGCTGCTCGGCGTAGCTCTGGTTTCGAGCGGAACCGCTGCGCTCAATGAAGTGCTCGAATCAGGCGTCGACGCCCGCATGCGACGCACTGCGCGCCGTCCGTTGCCCGCAGGACGCATGACCAGAACCCACGCTGCCGTGGCTGGCTTGGCGCTCACTCTTGGCGGCTCTCTCTATCTGGCAGCTTATGCCAACTTACTAACTGGGTTATTAGTGTTCCTCACCTCGCTCGTGTATCTCGCGGCTTATACGCCGCTGAAGAAAGTTTCTCCGCTGTGCACTTTCGTAGGCGCATTCCCCGGAGCAATGCCGGTAGTGCTCGGTTGGACGGCGGCGCGCGGAAAACTGGAAATCGAGACGCTGATTCTTTTTGCCATCATGTTCGTGTGGCAGTTCCCGCATTTTCTTTCCATCGCCTGGCTCTATCGGGAAGATTACGCGCGCGGTGAAATTCGCATGTTGCCGGTGGTGGACTCTAACGGAAAGTCGACCGTATGGCGCATTCTGGCCTACTCCGCGGCATTGATTCCGGTGAGCATTATGCCCGTAGCATTGGGAATGGCAGGGCGCGTATACCTGGTTGGCGCCGTCCTCATGGGGGCGGCGCTCTTCCGCGTTTCGCTGGGCATGGCTTATCCGCATTTGCCGGCCACTGCCGCCGCATCGAAACCACACGCTCGCCGCTTGCTGCAGGCGACCATCATCTACCTGCCGGCGTTGTTTGCGCTCATGATGGCTAACTCAGGCAGTTAGTTGTAGCGGCCGACTGTTTTTCGGAGTTTGTCCAGAGTTAGTCCAATGGACCCCGCTTTCGCCATAAACAGAAAAGACGAAAGCAGCGCAATTGTTTTTCGCGCCGATCTACTTGCCGCAAGATTTGTTTTGCCCGATGGATCTCAGACAACAAAGGCGCTTGAGGTTCGATTCGATCCGCTGCTGAGCACGTCGTCCCGTATCGCCGAGGGCGTCGTTCTCTCCAAAGCGGACGAACAGGCGCTCGCTCCTCTTCAAGCATCGAATTCCAATTGCCCCTTCTGTCCCGATAGCATCGCGCGCGTCACTCCCAAATTCTTGCCGCCAATTCACGAGAACGGACGTTTACAGCAGGGAGAATCGGTTCTGTTCCCGAACCTCGTTCCCTATTCGCAGTACGCTGCCGTAGTGGTGTTTTCGCCACGACACTGGCTTCCACTGAATGAGTTCACTCCCCAGCGAGTGTTCGACAGCCTTTCGGTTGCGGTTGACTACATTCGCCGAGTACATAGTTTCGATCCCCGAATCCAGCACTGCTCCTACAACATAAATTACCTCTATCCTTCTGGCGGTTCCTTGCCACATCCCCACGCACAAGTCTTTCTCGATCCTCACCCCACAACTCTTATGCGCCTGCAAGCGGAGGCCAGTTTCAGGTACTGGACCGCGCAAGGCCGCTCCTACTGGGAAGACCTGGCAAAAGTCGAGGAGGCGCGAGCCGAACGATTTGTGGCTCGAACCGGTTCGACCATGTGGATTACCGCTTTTGCTCCTATCGGCTTCAATGAAGTGCGGGCAATTGTTTCCAATCGAGAAAACTTGCTCGACCTCACTGAGGATGATTTGAATGCCCTTTCCCTTGGCATTTCACGCGTTCTGCGGTGGTATGAGTCGATTGGTTACAACAGTTTCAACCTTGCTCTTTACTCAGGTCCATTGAACATCTCCAGTGGTTGGCGGGTGCATCTCTCCATGATTACTCGAACAGCGGTGTTGCCCTATTATCGAAGCGATGCGATGCACATGGAGCGGTTGCACTGGGAGGCTGCCGTGGATCGCTTACCGGAAAAGATCGCGGCCGATCTCCGCGCCTATTGGGCGACTCTTTAGCGGCGTCTTCCGCTCAACCGTGAGTGCCAATCTGTTGCCCGTTCGTAGGCGTGTGCGGCTTGCAGCAGCAATTCCTCGCGCCACGCAGCGGCGGCCAATTGCAGGCCAATCGGCAGGCCATCGTCTGTAACTCCGCACGGAACTGAAATCGCCGGAATCCCCCATACGTTGAATGGCCTTGTGTTGCGCAGCATTAGCAGTTCCTGCTGCCGCAGGCTCTCGGGATGCTCGCGCAGATCGGCAACAGCAGGCGGCGGGATCGGAACCGTCGGCGTCAGTAGCACGTCTACAGTATCGAATGTCTTGCTGATCGCATGACGGCAAGCCAGCAGCTCGCGGCTGGCGCGGAGTGCGCTCGCGGTGGAAATCTTCGCTCCAGATTGGATGCGAGCCAGCGTTGCTGGCTGGTAAAGATTTGCCGAGTTGGCCAGGTATTGCTCGTGATAGGCGTAAGATTCGGCGCTCGAAAGAGTGCGGTCAGTGGGAACTTCGAGCTTGATTTCCCGAATCTCGACCTCCCGAATTTCGGTTTTTAGCTGGCGGAAGACTTCGATTGCTTTTTCGGTCGCATCAGCGATCTCGGGATGTAGATCGTCGAAGAAGAATTCCCTCGGCACGCCGATTCGTAGTTTCGGCGGGAATTCGGCGATGCCGATGGCAAAATTCTCGGCGGCATTTAAAGGAACTGAGTCGGTGCTCGCTGGTTCAACGATAGCTCGATCGGCTGAGTCGTAGCCCGCCAGCGCTTGTATCATCAGCGCCGCATCGTAGACCGAGTTTGTGATTGGCCCAACGTGGTCATACGACCATGACAACGGAATCACTCCGCGCGCGCTCACCCGGCCATAGGTTGGCTTGAATCCAACCACTCCGCAATATGCTGCCGGCAGGCGCACAGAACCCGCAGTGTCGGTGCCAACGGCAGCGCTGCCAAGACCGGCGGCAACACTCGCCGCAGATCCTCCCGAAGATCCGGCCGCGATGCGCGACGTGTCCCGGGGATTATGAATTTCTCCAAAAAAGCTGATCATTGAGCTGCCGCCGTAAGCGAACTCGTGCAGGTTTTGTTTCCCTAAAACGATGGCTCCCGCGGATCGCAGCCGACGTACAACCTCCGCGTCTTCTGTGGGAATGCGATCTTTGAAAAGCGCGCTGGCAGCGGTCGTGCGGACTCCGGCCGTGTCAATAATGTCCTTCAGTCCGATGGGAATCCCGTGCAGCGGCCCGCGGTCGTCTCCGCGGAGGATTTCCTGCTCGGCTCGCACGGCATCGGCCATAGCGGAATCGGCCATCACCGTGATGTAGGCGTTGAGCGTGGGGTTGCGCTCGTCGATGCGTGCCAGGCAGTCGCGTGTGAGTTCAACGGGAGAGACTTCGCGGTCCCGGATTTTCTGACTTAGTTCCTGTATGGTGGTGGTGACAGGCATCCGTGCTCTCGTTCATCTCAAACGGCTTGCCGCGCCGCGCGTCCGGCGAACCATTTCACCACAAAATAAACCACCGGGCCCACGGCAAGCGCCCACGGTCCCCAGCGCAGAGCGATCGGATCGCTGTAACGCAAAACGATGTAGGTCATCGCCAGCGGAGGCACGATCACATAGATCAGTCCTAAATCTCCTCCGGGGATGCGGAACGGTCGCGGCAACTCCGGTCGTTTGCGGCGCAATCCCCAGGCGGAGAGCACGGTCAACACCGTAGTCGCCACGCGCAACCAGACATAAATGCTGATCAATTCGCCGAGCGAGCGCACGGCGAGCGATGCGTAGATGGCAGCGGAGATCAGAATGGCGAGCGCAGGCGTGCCATAGCGCGGATGACGGCGGGTAAGGAATGGCGGAAGGTAGCCATCTTCAGCGAGCACGAATGGCATGCGCGTGCTGGTCAGCACGGTCGCGTTGAGCAGCGCCACGTTGCAGATCATGGCCGCAATCGTCATCAGGCTGCCAAGCCATCTGCCAAGCCAAGGACCACCGATAACCACGGCGGCGGTAGGGAAGTATCCATCATGCCATTGCTGCCAGTTGTCGGCAGCAGTCAGCGCGGCCAGCGTTGGCAGAAAATACGCGGCGACGGAAAGCGGAACCACCAGCGCCAGCGCGCGTGGATAACTGCGTTGTGGATCTTCCACCTCTTCGGCCACACTGGAAAGTTGCTCATATCCGGAATAGGACCAAATGACGAGAGCCAAACCAACTCCAAATACTTTGGAAAAACTCTGGTTCGGCGGCACCAGCGGGACAAATGGATTATGACTCCAGTGAGCGAGGCCGAGCGCGATCATGGCGATCACGGGGATGAAAACAGATATCTCCAGGATCGTCGCGGCTCGGCCGACCATCTGAATCCCGCGAACGTTGATCCAAGTAATGAACGCAATCAGCGCAAAGGAAACGAGCCAGTGCTTCCAGCCGGCGATGCCGGGGAAGTAGAAAACGAGGTAATCGGTGAAGAGCACCGCATAAGAGCCACCAAGAAGAAATGAAGCGGACCAGTTCCACCAACCGGCCAGAAACCCCCAGAAATCTCCGAAGGCGGCGCGGCTCCAGCGGTAAAACCCGCCTTCAACCGGAATGGCCGTGGTAAGTTCGGCGGAGACAAGCGATACCGGAATGCTCCAGACGATGGGGACCAACAGCAGATAAAGCAGCGACATGCCGGGGCCGCTCGTCGACACCATCCCTTCGAGTCCAAAGGGTCCTCCTGTGGTGTAGGAGAACATCACGAACACCAGATAGAAAAGCCCGGCCTTGCGAACAGTGGGGGTCGTACTTCTCGAGAGCGGGGATGCCACCGGTCCGCGAATTATGCGCCGATTTCCAGCGCCAGACAAGCGCCAAGAGTCCGCCGCTCAAGATCGAGCAGCTTGCGCTTGAGATCGAGCCCGCCGCCGTACCCGCAAAGCGAACCGCTCGACGCAATCACGCGATGGCAGGGAACCACGATCGCGACCGGATTCCGGTTGTTCGACATGCCGACCGCGCGATACGCGTACGCGTGACCGATGGCTTCGGCAATGTCGCGATAGCTGCGTGTCTCGCCGTAAGGAATTTTCAGCAACTCATGCCAGCACGCCAGTTGGAACGCGGTTCCGCGCAGGTCAAGCGGGCAGCTGAATTCACGGCGCTCGCCTGCGAAATACTCGTCGAGCTCGTAGAGATACGGCGCAAGGGCGGATTTTGATTCGCGCAGTTGAATCTGGCTCGGATTCAACTTTTGCACGCGCGATTCGAATTCCAGCCGCACCAGGCCCTTTTCCGAGGCGGCGAGAAAAAGTGGTCCCGCAGGCGAAGACGTGCGGTAGAAAAATAAAGTTTCCTTGTTTATCGGAAACTCGGTGATCCGAGACTTGACGGCCGGAGAAATGTTTATCGGAGACATGATGACCGGAGAATAGCACAGGGTTTGGTCCGAGCGAGACTTTGGTCGGGGAGATCGAATCCGCGCTCAAATCCTGCAAATAAAAAGCCTCCGGCTTGCGCGGGAGGCGTTCAGGGGAAGGGTGTGCAGTTATTGTTGTGGCTGATTCTGGGCGTTGCTGGTCGAAGCCAACTGCTCGAGATTGTTCTTCAGCAAGCTCACTTCTACGCGGCCGCCGGTGATGCGCTTGGGCTTCGCTTCACCCGACTGGTCCGCCGATGGGAGTGGGGCGTTGCCCATTCCGACCAGGTAGATGCGATAGACAGGAATGTCGTGATTCAGCACCAGGTAGCGGACGACCGACTCGGCCATCTTCTGCGAATTGGAAATCGCCACCTGTCCGTGGCCTGAGGCAAAGCCCTGCACTTCGATCACGTAGCCGCGTTGATCCTTCAGCGGCGTAGCCATATCGTCAAGCGCGCCCTTGGCCTTTTCGCTCAAAACGGTTTGTCCCGAGCGGAACAGAATTTCGGTTTGCGTCGCCGGCTGATATTGATCGATATTCGTGACCACCTGCTCGACCGTCGTTATCCGGGTATTGGCCTGATTGGCGGTTTGCTGAGCGGCCTGCGCCTTGTTGCCGGCGTCGACGGCATGCTGATCGGCTTCACTGGCTTTGCTCGAAGCCAGCTGAATTCCCTGCTGCGCGCGCGCGTCGACATCTTTGATCTGCTTGCTGTTCGCGGCGGTCAGTTCGTCGAGCTCGTTGATACGGTCGCGGATCGGCTGCGTCTGCCGCTGAACATATTTCTTGCGCGCAAACGGATTCACGTGACCCCAGAAGCCTTCGCGAGTCTGCGGTTGCAGCGGCTCTTTACCCGTGGCCGTGGTGGTCGCGCTCGATTGCGCCGCCGGCTGCGACTGCGATGTGGAATTGTCTTGTGCAAAAACTGGTGTTGCCAGGATCAGGGCAACGATCACGGCAAGCATCAGTGCGGTAACACCAACCCTAACGAAGATGGTGCGGTTTTTCATACGTAACTTCCTCCAAGTGGAAGTGGGGGAGCCACTCCGAGCGCCTTCAGCGCGATTTTTATTGCGTCGATTCACCAGCAAAATTTCTCGGATATCGGAGGCAAACGCCAACGCAACGGTTGCCTCAAAAACAGGCCCATCACGGCCACGGTAATCTATTAACAGTTTGGGTGCCAAATGCATTGACCCTGCATAAAGAATTTAAATGCTTTATTTTCATAGATATTGTATCCCATCCGTCACAAAAACCCGCTTCCGGTTGACGGTAATTTTGTGGCAATCGGTATAAAAACTGCTTTTTTCGACACGATGCCGGCAAACTGAGCAAACGACAAACTTGGGTAGCGAAAAATTGGGGTACGCCGGAAAATGGGGCAACGAAAAAAATTCGCCAAAGGCCAGACGAAAATCATCCAGTGAATTAAAGTCAATAATTATGCGAACTGCAAGTATGCGTCGTTTTCTTTTGCTCTCGTTTTGGCTGCCGTCTTTCGTTCTGCCCGAATTGGCTCACGCCGCGAATACCCCTTTCGACCTCGGAAAGTTGAAAGCGCCCCCGGGATTTCACATCTCGGTTTTCGCCGACAATATCGACAGCGCACGCATGTTGATCTTCACTCCCGGCGGAGTGCTCCTGGTGAGCGAATCGGGCGAAGGCAAAGTGGTCGCGCTGCCCGATCCCAAACACACCGGCCATGCCGCTCGAACCGTTACCATTCTCTCCGGACTGAATGAACCGCATGGCTTGGCGTTTTACGAAGGCAAATTGTACGTCGCCGAAAACGACAAGGTTCGCCGTTACGACTGGAACGAGGCGACTCTGCGCGCCACCAATCCGGTTACGCTCGCCGATCTGCCCGATGGCGGCGGCCACTCCACCCGCAGCATCTTGTTTCACCAAGGCAAGATGTATGTATCGGCGGGATCGAGTTGCAACGTCTGTGTCGAAAAAGATCCGCGCCGCGCCGCCGTCATGGAATTCAATCCCGATGGCAGCGGCATGAGAATCTTTGCTCACGGATTGCGAAACGCCGTGGGGATGGCGGTGAATCCCAAGACCGATACCATCTGGGTCACCGTCAACGGACGCGATTGGCTGGGCGACGATCTGCCGCCCGAAACCATCTACGATCTGGGAAAAGATGGCGGCGACGGTGGCTGGCCATACTGCTACGGCGATCGCGTGCCCGACGCGAATTTCGCCAAGCCCGATGAGAACCGCTGCGTGAGTGTGCTCGAACCCAAGGTGCAAATGCAGGCGCACTCGGCTCCGTTAGGATTGGCTTTTTATGCGGGATCTCAGTTTCCGCCCGAATATCGGAACAATATTTTTGTCGCCTTTCACGGATCGTGGAATCGCAGCGTTCCCACCGGATACAAGGTCGTGCGCGTGAAAGTCGACGACAAAGGCGAGCCGGTGGGCGGCGCCGAGGATTTCATCACCGGTTGGCTCGCGCCCGGCGAGACCAGGCACGGCCGCTGGATGGGCCGTCCCGTCGGAATTGTGTTCGCGAGCGATGGCGCGATGTATCTAAGCGACGACTCGGCGGGCGTCGTCTACCGCATTACCTACGCCAAGTGAACGACCCGAAGTCAACCTCATTTTATGTCTTCCACCGTAATCTTTTGCTTCGCCCGCTCGATCAGACTTTTGTCGATTTCTGGCCAGCGAGCGCGGGCTTTGCCGCCTTCTCCGAGTTCGGCCGCGCTGAGGCCGATAGGCGTGAGGTCTTCTCCGTAGATGATCATCAGCTCCTGGCGTTTCTCTTTGTCCAGCAGGTGTACGAAGCGCACGTACATCATGCCGTAGGGCATCGTGTAGCCGTTTGCGCGAATGAGTTGCTCGATATGCTCGCGGTCGGAACCCGCCTCGATAGCGGCAGTACGCGATCGCACCCATGTGTCCACGTAAAAATCCAAGCCGCCAATTAGCGCGTGGCGGGGCGAATCGTAAGTGTGATGCAGGTCCGGCTTGCTCGGAAGATACTGCTCGAACTGCACCCAATATAATTTCTTGACGTTCCTCCCAGCGTCCGCTTCGACGAACGCGTGCAACTCGCAATCGGCATTGCCGTAGAGTACCCACCGGTCCGCTCCCAGATAATACGCCTCTTGGGGCAAGCTAATCCGCGCCTTTGGATCGCGATCCGAAGTGATGACATTGCCATGCACAGTGCGCTCGGGAACGGTACTTTGAGCCGCGAGCAGGCTGCAGATTGCGAACAGACATACGACCGTCAATTTTTGCGGATCAATCATTTACTCGGCCCATAATCGGATCGCGATCACCACGCGGCTTCCGGCATTACGCTAACTCGGTGCGGAATTAATTCGCTCAGGACTAGAGTTTACTCCGTTAAGTTGTAAATTAGGCCGTTCGGATCCTTGATGTAAACTCTCGGAACATTGGGTTCGTCTTTGATGATCGTGCAGCCCTTTTTCTGCAGATTCGCTTTCGCTTCTTTGACGTTTTTGACAGTAACTTCTAAAACAGGGCCGAGAACAGGGCCCGGCTCGATGAAAAGATTGATGTGTTTTCCGTGAAGGCCGATCATTTTCGGGTTCCTATCGGTAATCTCAAATCCGAGAGCGTCGACATAGAATTCAGCGGCTTTCATCGGATCCTTAGCTTGAATGAGAATATCGGTACCGAATGTATTTGCCACAAATGCTCCCTCCACTGCTAATGCCGTTCTACGCTGCGCGGATTATAGACCGATAGCGGAATCAAGTTGTCGGCCTCGGGCGCCGGCTTACTCAGAACAATACTTCTCGTACTGCTGGTAAATAAACGGGTCAGTCATCCCGGCGATGTAGTCGCAGATCACGCGCGGCAGCGGCTCGTGGGCGGCTTTTTCGCGGTAGTTGTGCGGCAGGTCACCGGGTTCTTCCATCCAGTGGGCAAAGAGCTCTCCCGTGATGCGTTCCGCGTCTTCCTTCTCGGCAGCCAAAGCCGGACTGTAATAGAGGTTCTCGTAAAGAAAGTTCTTCAGCCTCCGGCGTTGCTCTTCGACGGGCGGACTGAAAGCTGCCAATCGTTCTTTATGCCGGCGAACATCTTGCACGGAATGCACGCCGGCGATCTCCACTCGCTGCGCTGTGTTTGCGATCAGATCTCCCACAAAGACGTCAAAAATACTTTTCAATGCCTCGTTAAAGATCAATTTCTCGGCAACATTCGGATAACGGCTCTTCGCTTCGGCGTAGTGCCGCGCAAACAAATCGACCTCGTCCGCTACCTGCTCAATGGTCAACAGCCGCGCTTCATAACCGTCGTCGAGATCGGCGGTGCTATAAGCAATTTCGTCGGTCAAGTCGATAAGCTGCGCTTCGAGCGGCGGGCGCTCCTCGAGCAGATACTCGGCCAGATCAGGATGATCGCTGGCGCTGTAGTCGCGCGAATGTTTGATGATGCCTTCCCGCACTTCGAAGGTCAAATTCAGCCCTCGAAAAGCGGCGTAGCGGAGTTCGAAGTCTTCCACAATTCGAAGCGCGTGCAGGTTGTGATCGAACGATAAGCCATGTTGCCGCATGGCGGCATCGAGTGCTTTTTCTCCCGAATGTCCAAACGGAGGATGGCCCAGGTCATGCACCAACGCCAGCGCCTCGACCAGATCGGCGTTCAGGCCAAGTTGCGCGGCAATGGTGCGTGAAATCTGCGCGACCTCGATGGTATGCGTTAGGCGATTGCGGAAGTGATCGGAATAACGGCGCGTGAAAACCTGAGTCTTCGCTTCAAGACGCCGAAAGGCGCGGGCGTGAACCACGCGGTCGCGGTCACGTTGATAATCATTGCGATAGGGATGCGCTGGTTCGCGATGGCGCCGTCCGCGAGAGTCCTCCACGCGCACGGCATAATCGACGAGCATGGGAAAAGTTTAGCAGCCCTGTTCGCCAAAAAGGTTTGTTAAAGAAGATGCTCTCGGCGATCTCCGCGTCTCGGCGTGAAAATCCCCGTCGACTATTTCGTCGCTTCTTCTTTGGCCAGCTTCATCTTTGCCGAATCCAGTTTTTTCTGCACTCGAGCCTGATCCGCCGGATCGACCTCAGCCGAGATGCTGCGGTTCCACTCGGTGAGCGCGCGTTCCCAGTTGGTTGCGGCCAGCTTCAGCCGTCCAGTCTTCTGATACAAATCGCCAAGGTGGTCCAGTACCGTCGGATCGGAATTGATTTTTTGCGACGCTTTCAGCAGATTGTCTTCCGCGAGCTCATACTTGCCCAGACGGAAGTAAGCCCACCCCAGAGAATCGAGATAAGCCCCGTTGGCGGGATCCAGATCGACCGCGCGCTTGATGTAACCGAGCGCTTCTTCCAGCTTCATGTTCTGGTCGGCGAGCATGTATCCGAGATAATTCAGCGCCGAAGCATGCCCGGGATCGCTGGCCAGCACCTTCTTGAATTCTGTTTCCGCATCGGAATAGCGATGCTCGCGCTCAAACGTCGATCCGCGCAGAAACCACACATACTCCTTGTCGTCCGTCTTGGTCGAGATCTGCTCGGCTTTGTCGAGATCCTGTTCGGCGTCGCTGAACCTGCGCAGTCGCGTGTTCATTTGCGCCAGCGTGATGTAGACCTGGCGGTCTTTTTCCGGATCGCCGGTCAGCATCGCGTGCACGTCTTTGAGCGCCTTGTCGGCTTGCCCCATATCGGCCTGTTGCGCCGCCAGCACCATCTTCAAATCGCGGCTGGTAGGCAGTTTCCGCACCGCCTCCTGCGCCACGTCGGTCGCCTTTTGCCATTCCTTGGCGTCGCGCCAGGTATCGATAATCTGCTGATAGCCTCGCTCGATGTTTTCGTCGCCGCCGAGCGCAACAATTTCTCGGAACTTTTCTACCGCAGCTTGGTTGTTGCCCTGGTCGCGATAGATCGTGCCCAGCCGCTCCAGAAACACGGCGCGATTGCTCTTTTCGCCATTCGAATACTTGCCGTCAGGCTTCTCCGATTTCTTGAGCAGATCGAGCATGATCGGAATAGCGTCGTCATACCGTCCCTGCGCCTGATAAATGGCGGCAATGTTGTAGGGAACCTCGACCGAGTCCTGCACCATGGATTCGGCTTTTTTCAAATTCTCCAGCGCTAAATCGAACTTGCCCTGCTTGCGATAGATTTCTGCGATGCGAACGTAGGTTTGCGCGTCTTCCGGATTCGCGTCGGCGATGACCTTGTACTGTTCAAGCGCGGCATCCGCCTGGCCATCGTTCAGCAGGTTTTCCGCCAGGCCGCGAATCGCATCCAGATTGTCGCGATCCAGTTCGATGGCATGGCGATAGGCGTCGACGGCTTTCTTATATTCCTTTTGTTGCTCGTAGGTGTAGCCGAGCGCCGAATAGAGCTTGGCTGAGCGCTCCGTGTTCGGCACCGAGCTCAGCACTTCAGCCGCGCGCGCCGTGTCGCCCAGTTCGTTGTAGAGATAGGCCAACGTCGTGACGGCTTCCTCGGAATCGGGGTCGAGCTTCACCGCCGTCTTGAATTCGCTCTCCGCTTTTTGCAGATCGTTGTTCAGGCGGTACAGGCGACCAAGCAGCAGGTGGTCATCCATGCTGTCCGGTTGCAGCCGCACGATCTGTTCGTACTGTTCGATGGCCAGTTTAAGAATGCTGTCCGAACCGCTGCCCGCCTGCATGTCGCCGAGCGAGCGCAGATAGATCCTTCCCAGCAGACGCCGGGCTTCAAGATTATTAGGATTGCGCTTGATGATATCCTGGGCCTCGACCACCGCATCCCGAATGCGCCCAGTCTTAGCGTAGAGCTCGGCCAGACCCGCGGTCAGGTATGCGGAAGTCGGGTCGGCATCGATGGCGGCGCGGTATTCCTCAATCGCTTTGTTGGCTAACTCACTGCGACCGTAGGTTGCCACCTGTTCCTCATACATGTGCGCGAGGGTGAAATGGTAATAGGCGGCGGCGCGATCGGGCGTTTTAGCCTTCGTCGCGGACTCAGTGGTGGCGGGCTGAGTGTCGGAATTCGAACCCGAATCACGAGCCGGCTGATCTTGGGAGAGTAAAGTGCCGGCAAAAAGTAAGCTAAGACTGATAACGCAAAACAATTTTTTCATGAACAATCCTGCAATCTCTTAATCGCAGCCCACACCTGTTTTGGATGCTGAACCATGGCCATACGGATTTTACTATTCTACCCTTGGCGCGACTTTTGCGTGGAAAGAAAGGTTGGGGATGAAGCCTAAAGTACAGGGGCTTTGGAATGTTTTGTCAAAAAAAGTAAAGGCTAATGCCGGAAATGCCGGACTCCGGTAAATATCATCGCCAACCCAAGACGATCAGCCGCCTCGATGACCTCGCGGTCCCGCACCGACCCTCCCGGCTGAATGACGGCGGTCGCGCCCGCCTTGGCGACTTCCTCGACGCCGTCAGGGAAGGGAAAAAAAGCGTCGGATGCCACCACACTCCCTTTCAGCGGCAGTTGCGCCTTCATGGCGCCCACCTTGCAGGAATCGACGCGGCTCATCTGTCCGGCCCCGACGCCTACGGTTTGCCCGTCGCGGGCGTAAAGAATGGCATTCGATTTCACGTGCTTGCAGACCTTCCAGGCAAAGAGCAAAGCCCGTTTCTCTTCCGCAGTCGGCGGGCGTTGGGTAACCACCTTCAGATCGGCTTCACTCAGCTGGTGCCGATCCGCATCCTGCACCAGCATGCCGCCGGAGATATTTTTCAGCACCCAGTTTTGCTCGCCGGCTGGCACCTCAACCAGGCGCAGGTTTTTCTTTGCCGCAAATATGGCTTTCGCGTTTTCGTCGAATGCGGGAGCGGCGATGACCTCGAGAAACAGCTTGCCCATCTCCGCCGCGGCTGCGCCATCGACCGTGCGGTTCACTCCGATCACGCCGCCAAACGCCGAGACCGGATCGCATTCGAGCGCGCGCATATAGGCTTCCGCCAGCGTCTTGCCGGTCGCCGTTCCGCACGGGTTGGTGTGTTTGATGATTGCACAAATCGGCTCATCGAATTCCTGTGCCAGATCCCACGCGGCTTGCAGATCGACGATGTTGTTGTAAGAGAGTTCTTTTCCTTGCACCTGCCGCGCATTGGCTACGCCCGCACCGGATGCGTCTTTGTACATCGCTGCTTTCTGGTGCGGATTCTCTCCATAGCGGAGATCAATCACCTTCTCAAAGGACAACCGCAAGGTTTGCGGAAAATCCTCCGCAGGCTTTAATTCCAAACCATGCGAGTCGGATCCGCTGCCCACTCGTTCGAGCGTCGATGCGATCGCGGAATCATATGCAGCGGTGGTAGCGAAGGCTTTCTGCGCCAGCCGCCATTTTGTTTCCTTCGATAACGAACCGCCCGATTGGGTCATTTCCTCGGCGATCGCGGCGTAGTCGGCCGGTGAGGTCACGATCGCGACATCCTGAAAATTCTTCGCGGCGGAACGGATCATCGACGGCCCACCGATATCGATGTTCTCGATCAGCTCTTCGAACCGCACGCCCGGCTTGGCCGCGGTCTTTTCGAAGGCGTAAAGATTGACCACAACCATGTCGATCGCTGGAATGCCATGCTCCGCGACGGCAGCGCGGTGCGCGCTGTTTTCCCGCCGGTGCAGAATGCCTCCGTGAACCTTGGGATGCAGCGTCTTGACGCGCCCATCAAGCATTTCAGGGAAACCCGTCAGCTCGGAAATATCCTTCACTGCGATGCCGGAATCACGCAGCAGCTTGGCCGTGCCACCGGTAGAAATCAATTCGACCCCCAGTGCGGCCAGTTGTCGCGCAAAATCCACCAGTCCAGATTTATCGGTGACACTGAGTATGGCGCGCTGAATCTTCGACATGAAGCCTCGGGAGCGAAAAGAGATTTTAGCAGTTTGGGAAGGAGTTCAGTTCTCAGCGAAACACGATTCAGGCTTCGATGTCTGAAGAAAGGAGGGCGGGTAACCAAATCCCACCGATCAAAACCTGAGACCTGAGACCCGAGAATCGCCTCTAGCTCTTCGCCTTCGCTTTGAGTTTGACCTGCCCGCCCTGCATCTCCACCGAGTATTCAACCGCATCGCAGCCGTGCTGTTTGCGCAATTCGCTGGTCTTTTTCTTGACGAAGGCGGCGAATGAATCGAGATCGCCGGAAACCTTTTCTCCCGATTTTTGCTTTGCTCCAATCAGTGCCTTGTAGAGCGATTCTACTTGCCTGCGCTCGTCGGCCGCGCCTGAGCACTGGATCGAGAATGGCTGATCGTCTTCATGGTTGCCCCCGGATGTCCCTGCACCCGCCGCTTGACCGGCGTGGCTTAGGCCGTACGCCGGATGGTGCTTGGCTTCCCGCTCCTCAACCACGCGCACGCCTTGCACCGCCAGCAGCGCATCCTGTGGACGGCGGAAGCCCTCCTCGCGAATCCGCAATTTCTTGCGCCACAGGTCGCTTTGGATCGCGTAGCGCTGTGCCATCTCGTTGTAGCGGAAGCGCTGCGAAAAACTCATCCGCGTGCCATCGCTGAATTTTCGGATTAACGAGACAACCTTCCATTCCACATCCGTAGGAGGGCGTTTGGCGGGATTGTTGAAGAATATTTCATATTCGATCTTCAGTCGGCGCAGTTGCTGATCGAGCAGATTCAGTTCTTCATCAATCGTCACAAGGATTCCCCGTCAACAGCTTAGCGTCTAAACAACACCTTGACGAGGTTCCTCTGGACACGGGAGTTATAGTACGAAAGTACCTGAAACCGGCAGTCAAGTCTTAGTCGTCAGCCCTCACCGAACACTGATCAGTGGAACGCCCCATCCAGCAAATGCAACGAGTGGAGATCTCCGTCTCTCCGCTCACGAGATGGATGCAGTTGACTGAGATCTGACAGCTGAGAACTGGCAACTGACAACTGAGAACTGCCTCACTTCGAATTCGAGGCCATCTTCTTAACCATCGCCAGCACCAGCTTGCGGTCGCTGTCGTTCAGGTTGGCCGAATAGCGCCGCATCTGGCTGAGAAAGCGGACTTCATCGTCAGACAGCGGCGGCAATCCCTTGGGCCCGTTGTTATGGCCCTCGGCAAAGAATTGCGACAAGGCCAAATCCATCGCCCCGGCGATTTTGGCGAGCGTATCGAGCGAAGGAATAGTGTGCCCGTTCTCAACCCGCGACAGGTAGCAGCGTAACAAGCCGGTGCGTTTCTCGATATCGCCCTGGGACATGCTGCGCTGCAGCCGAAAATTGCGGATGGTCTCGCCGATATTCATATCGAAGGGTCACTAACTGACGTCGAAAGAAAAGATGCGACATAGTAACCAGTGCGGTACCTTCTGGCAAGTGGAAATTCCTGAGCTTCGGCCCGAACCGATTCAATGATTATTTTCAGCAGGATGCTGCGAGCGCCAGAGTCCTAAAGAGCCTTGACCGGCACGGGTTCGGGAGCTCTGCTCCATCTTACTTCTTCAACGTCGCCCCCAGAAAATCTACTGTGCGCCGCCACGCATCGGCGGTGTCTTCAGCCCGATATCCTTGCTTGTTGTCAGGATTTTCAAACGCGTGCCCCGCATCCGGATAAATCTTCACATCGATCTTCTTGCCCAACTGCTCCATGGCTTGCTGAAACTTCTTCACATCGTCAGGAGTGATGCCGCGATCCTGCCCACCGAACAGTCCAAGGATCGGAGCATTGATCCTTTTCAGCTCCGCCGGATCGGTCGCCAGGTGGCCGTAATTGATCACCGTGGCCGCCAGATGCGGCTCTCCGAGCGCCACATCGAGCGCGTAGCCCCCACCCATGCACCAGCCGATCGAGCCGATCCGACTTTTCTTCACGTCCGGCTGCGTTGCCAAAAAATCGTACGCTGCCTTCAAATCACGCGTCGCCCGGTCTTCCGGTACGCCGCGCATCAGTTCGTGCGCCATATCCGGAGTATCCGCAACCTTGCCGCGATACAGGTCGATGGCCAGCGCTTCATATCCCTGACCGGCAAGCTTCGAGCCCTGTTCTTTTACCCAATCGTTCAATCCCCACCACTCATGAATCACGATCAGCGCCGGAAACGGCCCTTTGCCCGCCGGTGTGTAGAGAATCCCATGAACCGTCTCGTCGCCCGATTTGTACGACACATCCTTGCCATCGGCCGCAAAAACGCAAGCAGACAACGCAATACAAAAAATCAGCGCCAGAAGAACAGTTTTCATGCAGCCACCTTGTCAAACTCAAATGTCGGACTGAAATGTGAGGAAGAAATTGTAGAACGGAACCGTAGCAAGTGTCAGCTCAAAGGAAAACCACCACGCGCGGACATACCTGAGACCTAAGACCTGCTCTTCACGGTGTTCCCTCGAACAGCGGCCACAGGCCATCCGCCGTCACGCGATAGATAGCATAAGCGCTGCCGCCGTCGAACGTTCGCCGGAAGAGCAACTCGCCGCGCCCATCGCCATCCGCATCCACAGCATCAATCAGTTCCATGCGTGGAGTCAGGTCGAGATGCTTCGTGTCCGTCTGCGAAAAATACAGCTTCTGCAGCTCGCCTTCGAGGTTGGTGCGGGCAATCAGCGTGATCTCCTTCGGCACCGCCGCGCTTCCATTCGCTGTCCCATCCGAGTTAGTGGCCGGTTCCATCTTCGCCGAGAACACCAGCACAGGCTCGTTCGAACTGGAGAGATCGAAGATCCGCAAGCTCAGATCGTCAAACATTGGCTCCGGCGTTTTGCTGGCGGCTTTCGCAGAGACCCTTTTGCTCGTCGGCGTGGCTGGCTTTGGTGCAGCGGCCGCCTGTGGCTGAAGTTGCGCCGTAGCCAGCGCCAGCATTCGGTTGCGATACATGGCTTCTTCCGCCGGCTTCAAATCGTAGGTATAGGGACGCGCATCGGGCCCGCTCGCATCCGAGATTGCCGGGATCAAAACCACGGCCGGCGAATCGCTGGCGCTGGCTGTAGCTCCCGGCTTCGCCGCGGCCGAATTCACCAGCGACGACGATGCACCTGCCAGCGCATCTGTCGCGCCGAACGTGGCGAACGGTTCTTCGTGCTGCGTCGTGGGCGGCTTGCCTCGGCGCAGCCGCGGCCGATTCGGATCGGCGATCGGCTCGTCATCGGAAGCGCTGGATGCCTTCGCCGTTTCAGTAGAAGCAGGAGCAGCAGGAGCCTTGGCCGTTTGCGGAGCCGGTGTACCAGAAGTTGGAGTGCTGGAACCGGGGTTACCGGAACCTGGGGTACCTGAACTTGGTGTGCTGGCGTTCGGCGATGCTGTTCCAGTACTCGGCGGAGTCGACGAAGTTGGCGCCGGAGCCGTCGCCGGTTTCGACTCGTCCTTCTTATCTTTACCCGCGCCGCTATCGGAGTCGGTTTTCGGAACGCGCCGGTGCAGCACCGGCTTGTCGCCTTCGTCGTCCGCGATTACCGGCTCGGAGTACTTCTTGTGCGTCTCCGGAGGCTTCGTTCCCGCCGGAAACCACGTGCCTTCCGCGATCCACGTGTGATTGAGTTGTCCCGGCTGGCTAATGGTGAAGAGGCCTTGCGAAATGCCGGTGCGAAAGCCTTCGTAGACAATCCCGAAGTCGAGCGCCATCGGAACCGGATTAGCTTTGTATGCGCTCGCATCGTAAAATTTTCCATCCAACATAATGGCAATCGGAAGGATGCGGCCCTTGTCGCCTTTCGGCGAAAGTTGGATCAATCCCAACGCGCGCGGGCCCTTATCGGGGGCTGGCTTGCGTCCGTACTGGGGGTAGGGACTCTGTGCCCAAAGCAGCGAACAGCCGCCAATCGTCGAAGCCGCCAGCATGACGATGACGACGAAGATGACGATGACGGCGAGCGCTCCCTTGCGATATAACGAAGGTCGATGCCCCGAAAGATGAATCGAAGATCGAGGAGAAAATTTCATGCAGCTCCAGATTAATGATAAATCCCCTGCCTTTAGTACGACGGACGAGAATGGCAACCAGGTTGCCCTAAAAGACTTCCGCGGCAAGACCGTGGTGCTTTATTTCTATCCCAAGGCCGATACCCCAGGATGCACCAAAGAAGCCTGCAGTTTTCGCGACAGCTATTCCGCAATCAAAAAGACCGGCGCAGTCCTGCTCGGCATTTCCAAAGACACCTCGGCCTCGCAGAAAAAATTCCAGGATAAATTCAGCCTGCCTTTCCCGCTCCTCGCCGATCCTGACAAGAAGATCGCCAATCTCTTCGGCGTGGTCAAAGAAAAGAACATGTATGGCAAGAAGGTCAAGGGCATCGCCCGCACGACCTTCATCATCGGTCCCGACGGCAAGATCCAGCACATCTTCAACAATGTGAAGCCCGAAGGTCACGCCGACGAAGTGCTGGCCTATCTGAAGAGCGCCGCGTGAGCACTCTTCCCGCAGCGCGAACGACCATTGACCAACGACGAGCGACTCTACTCACACCAGACTTCTTCAATCGCGATCCGCGCCGCGTGGCGCGTGCCCTGCTCGGAAAATTGCTTATCCGCAAAACACCCGGCGGAACCCTCGCTGGCCGAATTGTCGAAACTGAAGCCTACCTCGGCACAGGCGATGCGGCCGCGCATTCCGCAGCCGGCCGCACCGCGCGGAATTCCGTTCTCTTCGGCCCTCCCGGCTACGCCTACGTTTATTTCATCTATGGCAATCACTACTGTCTGAATGTTTCCTGCCTGCCCGATGGAGTTGCCGGCGGCGTGCTCTTCCGCGCTTTCGAGCCAATTGCCGGCATTGAGCAGATGGCGAAAGCCCGGGGCATCGCGATCTCGCCCAAAATCGATCTCAACAATATTTCCTTTCTCAAAAATCTTTCTTCCGGCCCAGGACGCATGTCCGAGGCTCTTGGAATCACGCGCACACGCGACAACGGCAAAAGCTTCGTCGGCAAAAAGTCCGATCTTCAGCTCGCCGACGATGGCTACCACGTGCGTCGCGTCATGGTTACACCGCGCATCGGCATCGTAAAATCCGCCGACGAACCACTGCGTTACTATATCGCCGGAAATCCCTTTGTCTCCAGACGAGGGCCGACGGTTTAGGACAGTCTTCATCTTGATCTTGGAGCTTCTCGGTGATGATGATCGCAGAATGCCCGCAAATCGGCCTTGGTAGTGGGCTACTTTGAAATCAAAGTAGCCCACTACCTCGGCCTTCTAAGCATTGACACGAACAGCGGTTTGAGGGGATAATCGAAGCCTTTCGTGGGCCAAGAAAGAGATTCCCCGCAAGGTCCCCGCTAACAATTCTCAATCAAAGGAGTAAACCATGAAGCGGAATATGGGTGTACAGGGTGTGATCCGGATCGCAATCGCAGCCGGTCTTCTGAGTGCTGCCTGGCTTTCCTTGACCGTGGCCGCGCAAGCGGCAGATGATGCCGAAGCTCTTGCTCAACAGGCCTGGCGCGAGGCCATTGCACAAACCGAAGTACCTGCGGCGGGATGCTTTCATGCTTCCTACCCCAACATGGAGTGGATCCAAGTCGAGTGTGTCGAGGCGCCGCACATCCCAATGAGAGGGCTGAGGCAGAGCACTGGGCCGGTTGGTGAAGCCGTCGGTAATGGCGACGGGCCGATCAGTGAAACGGTCGGCGATGGCAACGACTACGTGGCCGAAGTCACCTCGGGCTTGATCAGTAAGACCATCGGCTCTTTCCCGAAGGTCAAGGGTGTGACGAGCGAGACGGGCGAAGGCCTCGCAAACAGTTACACCCTGCAGCTCAATTCCAACTTTATGAACACACAGACCTGCGATGGTGCCTCCAATCCGGCGCAATGCTTGGACTGGCTGCAGTACGTCTATGCCTCCACCCCTTATGAAGTGGGATTCATGCAGTATTGGCTGATCAATTGGAATAACAAATGCCCAACTGGATGGTACAGCTACGCCAACGATTGCTACACCAACAGCAACGGTGTGAACATACCCCAGGAGGACGTTTCCGAACTTAAGACCATCAAGCTATCGGGCTCAGCCGTGGCAGGCGGTCTGGATACGCTGATCATGACCGTCGGGAAGGAGGCCTATAGCACGACGGGCGAGGACAGCGTCGTTTACCTCGCCACTGCCTGGACCGAGTCGGAGTACAACATCTTCGGCCCCGGTGGCGGGTCGGAAGCAATTTTTAACACCGGCTCCTCGATCACGGTGAAGGTCGCGGTGACCAACGGGACCAAGAACGCACCGGCGTGCGTCAATAACGGCACCACGGGGGAAACCAACAACTTGAACCTGGGCAGCTGCGCCGGCAAGGGCGGCGCGACTCCCAATATCAAATTCACCGAGTCGAACTGAGGCGGCTGCCGCCGGACGGGCGTTGACAAGGAGTTAAGACCAGGAGTGAAGGCCAAGGTAACCCTTCGGCCTTTTTTGTGTGCCCGGCACAGCGGACCGATGCCATCGTTTGCCAGAATTATTTAGGTTCATTGTTGTTCTCAGATTGTTGTCCTCAGTCGGCGAAACGCGGATTTCGGTTTGGGTCTAAGGATTAAGGACCTGAGGATTCAGAAGAAGATTGTCGATCAGTCGCGTCGATCCGACGTAAGCAGCAACCGCGACCAGCGTTTTTTGCGAGACTTGTTGCATCGGATCGAGCGTCTCAGGATCGACAATCTCGACATAATCCAATCGCACCTGCGGCTCGCTGGCAAAAACATCCCTCCCGGCAGCGATCAGCTTGGCCGCGTCTCTCTCTCCGGCTTGGAAATGTTTTCGAGTTTCCTGTAACGACCGCTGCAGCACGAGCGCGCGTTCCCGTTCCTCTCGATTCAGGTAGGCATTGCGCGAACTCATTGCCAGGCCGTCGGGCTCGCGCACAATCGGGCACGCCACAATTTCTACGGGAAAATTTAGATCACGTACCATGCGCCGGATCACCGCCAGCTGCGCGGCATCTTTTTGTCCGAAAAACGCCACATCGGGCTCGACGATGTGAAATAGCTTCGCCACAACCGTCGTTACTCCCCGGAAATGGCCCGGACGCGAACGGCCATCCAGCTTCTCGCTCAGGCCATCGACCGCCACCCAGGTAACCGCTCCAGCGGGATAGATCTCTTCAACCGGCGGCGCGAAGAGAATCTCAACACGTTCTTTTTCCAGCAACTCGCAGTCGCGTTCGAATGGCCGCGGATATTTCGATAAATCTTCCGCCGGTCCGAATTGCGTCGGATTCACAAAAATAGAAACGGCGACCGCATCGCACTGCGCTTTGGCCTCGCGGATGAGCGACAAGTGCCCTTCATGCAGAGCCCCCATCGTCGGGACGAGCCCTAAACGCCGTCCCCTGTCGCGTGCAGCCCGGCACGCAGCGCGGGTTTCTGTAATTGTGCTGAATATTTTCATGCTTGATGCAGGCCGCGGCTTGTCGCATCTTTCGCAGTGGCTTTGGAACAGAACGAAAGCTCACGCATCCAGCGAAATTCAGGGCGCTTCGCGGAACTGAACATCCAACTCTTTGAGTGTTCCCAGAAGCAGCGCGCGATTCTTCCGCACCTCCGCTTTCGCCTGCGCAGTAGGATTGCTGGGAGCCGCCTCCGCCACCAGCACCACGCGACCATAAGGCCATGCGTCGAATGGCAGCGCGGCAAG
Organism: Terriglobales bacterium; assembly: GCA_030038475.1. GTDB lineage: Bacteria > Acidobacteriota > Terriglobia > Terriglobales > Acidobacteriaceae > Acidiflorens. The sequence goes on from JASHOU010000043.1 coordinate 46,946, forward strand.
TTCGGCCGGGATTTCTTCGACCTTGAGGATGTGGATTTCGTGATTCGAAAGATCGACGATGCCAATGCCGTCATCGCGCACCACGAAGTATGGATTCTTCCACTCGCTCATGTTGCTTAACCGCGGATATTTTGCCGGGTTCGCCATGGGAATGGATTCGAGGCCAGTAGGTTGCCGCGTTTCGGTGACCGTCGGCGTAGGCTTCGACTTCGAACAGCCGACCATCGCCCCGAGCAGCATGATGGTCACGATCATGATTGTTCCGATCATGATGGTCACGATCTTTGGCCGTGTCGCCCAGCCTGATTTCGCCCAAGCTGCCTTCGCCCACATTACTCGTCGGGTTTGCAGTCGCCAAGCCTGCCGCACCAGGAATTCTCCGCCGCCATTATCGCTGCAATGCCTGCTTGCGGTGGAGTACCGTTTCGAGTGCGGCCTGCGTTTCCTTCGGCAGGTGGTACGACTCAGAATCGCTGGGGAACTGATGCGAAACCACGTCTGCCTTAAAAGCTAGCACCGATTCCGTGATCAAAGCCGCCGCGTCTCCGTAGCGCCGGACAAACTTCGCCGGATGTCCGAACGTCAGGTTGACGAGATCGTGAAACACCAGCACCTGCCCATCGCAATCCGGGCCGGCGCCAATCCCGATCGTCGGCGCGTCGACCTCCGACGTAATCATCGCGGCAACTTCGCGCGGAATGCCTTCCAGATAAATGCAGGCAACACCGGCGCGATCGAGCGCAACCGCATCGCGCATCAGTTGCTCAATGGCGTTCAGCGTTTTGCCCTGAACCTTGTACCCCCCCATCACATTCACCGATTGCGGAGTCAGCCCGATGTGCCCGGCCACCGGAATCTCCGCGTCGATCACGCGCCGGATCACCTCCGCGCGCTTCTCGCCGCCTTCCATCTTCACCGCCTCAGCGCCCGCTTCTTTCACAAAGCGCGCAGCGTTGTGAACGGCTTCGGTCGCATCCGCCTGATACGACCCGTAAGGCATGTCGGCGATGAGCAGCGCGTCTTTCACCCCGCGCCGCACCGCCTTCACATGATGCAGCATCTCGTCGACGGTGACCGAGAGCGTGTTCTCATACCCCAGCATGGTCATAGCGAGCGAGTCGCCGACCAGAGCAATGTCAATGCCAACTTCGTCGATCAGGCGCGCAGTCGCGTAGTCGTAAGCGGTGAGGCAGGTGATAGGTTCGTGGAGCAGCTTCTTTTCGCGAATCGTAGCAGTTGTGATTCTGCGGCGTGCGCCCCCGAAACGGGGTTCGCCGATAGGTGTGAGACTCACATTGTCCTCCAGTGCCCCTCCGCAAACCGCGCAGATAGAGCCTGTCCGCGTCATCTTTCTATAGGGTATAAATGACGCTGAACACATTATATCTGGGGAAGAGTCGTTGGTCGATAGGCCGTCGACAGGACTACGCCAAGCGAGTTTCCGAATTTCCGGGCTTGAGCTTAACCATAACAGCGTCAGGCGTGTAGAGCGGACACTCCTGTCCGCTGCCTTTGATTTGATCTTGTTTTTGGATTTTCGGAGACCTGAAACCTTAAGACCTGCGACCTGCCCTACGCACTAGCCGCATTCTCACTTCCCAGCGGCAGAAAATACTGCGTGCCCTTGATCGGCGCGGACACTTTTCTCAGCAACTCCTGCAGGTCTTCATTGCGATCGACGAAGTCAATCTCGCTCGTGTTCACAATCAGCAGGTCCGACTGCGTGTAGTGAAAGAAAAAGTGCTCGTAGGCCTTCACCACCTCCAGCAGGTAATCCTCGCTGATGGCTTTTTCGCCGGCTGCGTTCTTTTTCTTCAGCCGTTTCTTCAGAACTTCAGGCGTCGCCTGCAGATAAATCACCAGGTCGGGTGTGGGAACTTGCTCGCGGAAATAATTGAAGTAGCGATTGTAGATATCGAGTTCCTGATCGTTAAGGTTCAGGCAGGCAAAGAGTTTGTCTTTTTCAAAAATGTAATCCGACACGACCGTCTTATTCGACCGCGCGCCCAGATCGAGCGCCCGCAGCTGCTCGAACCGGCGAATCAAAAATGCCAGCTGCGTCTGGAAAGCTGCGCCGCGCTCGCCTTCGTAAAACGCCCTCAGAAACGCATTGTCTTCCGGTTCCACCACCCGCTGCGCCGCCAGACGTTCGGCCAGAACCCGCGCCAGCGTGCTTTTGCCAACTCGTATCGGACCTTCAACCGCAATATAACGGGGAAGCTCGAAAAGCTTGGCCATGGGTGTTTAAGTCTTGCGCGCTCGCGGGAACTGCACAGCAGAATATATGGCTTCGCGTGCCTGCGCAATTGTGAGAAAAGTTAACAGGAAGTCGCTGGTCGTTAGTCGTCCTTCGCTGGTCGTCCGTCGCCGGGCGCTCGACTGTCGGCTGCCTGCGATGTCGTCGTGGCTAATCCTTGCCGTCTAACAATGGGCTTTTGCCAACGACTAACGACTATCGACCAGCTAGAATCTCGTCATGCTTCCCGCACTCATCGGACTCACCGCCGCGGCCGCCGCAGCAACCGCCGCCGGCTACCAGACCATGTCGCCCACCGGCCAATGGTATGGCCGCACGTTCTGTCGCGGCATCGCAGGAAG
>JASHOU010000044.1 GCA_030038475.1 Terriglobales bacterium
CAAAATCCGGGCGAATCTTCGGCGCAATCGTCGTCTCAATCTTCTTCACAATATAAGCCGCAGTTTCCGGGCGACCCGGCGCGTTCGGAATCGGAGGCGGCGGCGCTTGGATATATGCGGGTAGTGTTGCGGGCGCAACATGCTTACAAGAAGCGGCACGATAAGTTTGCGGAGTCGCTGCAGGAACTGGCGGGAACGGGATCGTTCACCAAGCGCATGGCGGCGAGCACCAACCGAGGGGATTACACGGCGAGCTTTCGTCAGCGGCATGAGGGCCCGGATCATGACGGCTTTGTACTGACGATGACGCCCAACCATATGGACAGCGAGCACCGTTCGTTTTATGCGGAGGAAGATGGGGTGATTCATGCCGACGATCAGAAGCCGGCGGATGCCAGTTCGCCGACGGTGAGGTAGGGGATGAATTAGTCGCTTGTGCCGCCAGAGGTGTAGGTTTCATCGCGTTCGGAACGGACCGGGCCTGGCTGGACGGTGGGAACCTGATCGGCGATGCGGCGAGCGGGGAGCGGGCCCGGTTCGCTGCCGTGGCGTTTCAAGTCTTTGACGATGTCTTCACGGTCGCGTGCGCCATAGTCGTGGGCGAAGCGAGTAAGAGCCTCAGTGAGAATGTCGTGATGGTGCAGGTTTTCTAAACCCGGCTCGCGGGTAATGTTGAGCCACAAGCGATGCAGCAGGATAACGTCCTCGTTTTTCATGGTGGGGGTGTGAGGCCCGATGCGGAAAGTGTCGACGACACTATTGGGCTGAACGATCTGGAGAACAAACTGCCTCTTCGGTTCCGGTATGGCTTCCCAGGCGCTGCCCAGCGCGAAGGCCTGCTCGGCAGCGGTCATTTTGCTGGAGAGTCCGCTCACGACGGTTGAAGACTCGAGATTGTGAGCGGTCTGAGCGATGGCCGACCAGGGGTCGCGAGCGGGGACGACGAGCAGCGAGATCTTCTTGCCAAAACTTTCGGCGACGGAGACGACACGCGTGAACAAAGCCTGCTCATAATCGCTAAACACCTGTTCGGTGGAAAGGCCATAGGCAGCGGTTCCGAACTGGCTGATGCGGGCGGTCATGACCACCACGTCTTGTCCATGGGTATCGGTGTGTTCGAGCACCCAGCGCAGATGACTCAGCGTGTTGTAGTCGCGAACTGGAACGAGGACGTTGCCGGGGTGAATGCCGACGGTCTCGCGCTCAACGTTTTCCGCCATTTGTAATTGGAACTGCTCTTTCATTTGCGCCGCGGTGTGGGCGTGCTTGCGGCGGTTGATTCTTTCCGAGAAAGTAAAGATGGCGAAGAAGACCACGGAAAAAATCAGGCCGCTGACGGTGGCCACCGATTTGGTGAAGAGATTCACGATGGCCGTGGAAAGCAGAACCATTCCGACCGAGGCGAGTCCGATGGGGATCTCGATTCCGAACAGGCGAAGATTGGGCGGGACCTTCCAGTGGCGTTCGCCCTTGTAGCGGTAGCGTAGGACAAGCATGGAGACGGTTTTGAAGACGAAGCTCCAGACCACGCCGAAAGCGTAGGCTTCGCCGAGGGTGTAGATGTTGCCCCAGCTGACGATGATGGTGAACAGTTGCAGGCCGACGATGAGGTTGATGATGCGGTAGGTGGTACCGTATTTTTTGTGCGGGCGGCGGAACCAGTCGGCGAGAACACCGTCTTCGGAGACGCGGTTGAGAACTCCGTTGGAACCGACGATGGCGGTATTGACGGCGCCGGAGAGGATGAGGAATCCAACTACGACGACGAAGGCACGGAAAGCGAGACGCAGAACCTGCGGGCCGACCATGTACATGGCGAGTCCGGCGATGAGATTGTCGCTGTACATCTTCATGCGGACATCGTCGGGAATTAAAATTACCGCCAGCAGGGAGACGATGCCGGTGAAGACGAAGCTGTAAACACCGATGACGATGGCGGTGCGTTTCAGGTTTTTCAGTTTGGGGTGCGCGAGTTCGCGATAGACCTGGGCCAGCGATTCTTCGCCGCTCATGGCCAGCACAGAGTGGCCGAAGCCGATGATGAGTCCGAGAATGCCGAACAAGTGCGGCAGGTTGCTATGTTTCCAGAAGCCGAGCGATTCGTCGCTGTAGCGGATGTTGGCGAGGGTGGGGAACGGCGGCAGATGGCCGCCGACTTTGAGCAGGGTAAACAACGACCAGCCGAGCAACATGACCACCATGACGGTCGTGATCTGCATTACCCAGAGAGCCTTTTCGCTAGACTCCTCGATGCCCTTGATGTTCTGCCACCAGAAATAAAGCGTGACGGCAACGGCAAAGACGACGGCGGTGAAGTTCTCGCCGATCTGGGGTGTGCCGTGGAATGAGCGATGAATGGCGGCGGGAATCCAGCCGTGGGCGTCGGCGATGGCGATGGTGTCGTTGATGAGGCCGGCGATGTATTGTCCGGCGGAAACGCCAGAGACCGGGCCGGTGAGAATGTAATCGAACATCAGGGCGGAAACGCTGAGTTTGGCGAGCGTGCCGCCGAGCGCTTCCTTGACCACGCGATAGACGCCGCCGCGCACGAACATGGAACAGCTTTCCACGTAGACGGCTCGGACCGCGAAGGCGAACAACATGACCGCGAGAACAAACCAGGGAGCGCTTTTGCCGATGGCCTGCTCGGCGATTCCGCCGGCGTAGAAAGCGGAGGAGCCAAGATCGTTGAGAATAACGGCGGCCGCTCGCCAGTAGGAGATGAAGGTGAGCATCACCGAGGTCGCAACCACAATGCGAACCCGGTTCGAGCCGGTGGGTGCGTTGGAGGTTGAGGACATTCTGCGGACGCCCTAGTGGTTGTTTTCGTCCTTTCTATCCAAGAGGGTTCCGATGTCTTCGATGCCGGTCAGGAGCAGCACCAGCACGGATCCGGCCCAGCCGGCGATGAACATGTACTCCAGAATTCTTACGAACAGGATGCCGACATTCATGACACGCTATGTTATCTGATCGGCGCGGCGATTGGCGTGAGATTTGTCGCGCTGCGAGCTTGGGGTTGCGGGTTTCGGGCTCCGCGCAAACGCGCGGTGGAAGCTCGTTGGTCCGAGATCGTAGCTATTTCCGTTTGCTATTCTGATGCGTGCTGAAAATCCATGGCAGGGCGTGGACGCTGGCGATCGTGTCGGCCGGCTTGCAGGTGGTGATCTTTCCGCTGCCGGGGCTGTATTGGCTGGCGTGGATTGCCGTAGCGCCGCTGATCGTTGCGATTCTGCAGGCACGCGAGCCCGATACACTGCAAGTTGAGGGTCAAACGCGATTGCTGCCGGCATCGCCGTGGCAGGGATTCGTGTTGGGCTACGCGTGCGGAATTTTCTGGTTTGCGGGAACGTGCTACTGGATCTTCGACACCATGCGGCGCTACGGCGGGATGCCGGTTCCGGCAGCCGCGCTGGCACTGATTCTGTTCTGCATGTATGTCGGGCTGTACCACGGGATGTTTGGGCTGTTGCTGGCTTGGGTTGTGGGATCGCCTAAGAGTTCGAAAGCGAAGCCTGGCGGTTCGGGAGCTGGGACGCGGCGCGCGCTGGTGGCGGCTCCGTTTCTGTGGGTTGCGGTGGAACTGGCGCGGACGCGGATTACGGCGTTTCCGTGGGAGCTGTTGGGATATTCGCAGACGGGCAATTTTGCGCTCACACGGATTGCAACGCTGGTGGGGGTGTATGGGCTTTCGTTTGAAATTCTGCTGGTGAACAGCGTGTTCGCGGCGGCGTTTCTGGGGCCGCTGGAAGGAGCGAAGCAGCGGCGAAGATGGCTGCTGGCGGCGGCGTGCGGCGCGGCGGTGATTTTGCAGTCGGGACAGCTCATTTCGGCGCCACCGGCAGCGGCGGATCACACGGCGGTTTTGATGCAGCCGAATATTCCGATCCTGGAGGGAGCGTCGTGGACAAGAGAATATTTTCTCGACACGCTACGCGATTTGACGGCTGTGAGTTTGCGTGTGGCGGGAGAAAAAACGGATCAGCGTACCAATCTGATCGTTTGGCCGGAGTCGCCTTCACCGTTTTATACCAACGATCCGCTGTTTCGGGCGGCGATGAGCGCGCTGGCGAAGGAGGCGGATACGTGGGTGGTGGCGGGAGCGATCGGCGTAACACCGGCAGCGCAGCGCGGCGGGGAAAGCTCGCAGATTTTCAACTCGGCGGCGCTGGTCGATCCGCAGGGGGCGTGGATTGCGCGTTATGACAAAGTGCATCTTGTGCCGTTCGGCGAATATTTGCCGTTTCCGAAGTTGTTTGCGTTTGCGGGAGGACTGACCAAAGAAGTGGGGGAATTTCAGCGCGGCACGTCGCGCGCGCCGCTTGATGCCGGAGGCGAGCGGCTGGGAACGTTTATCTGCTACGAGTCGATCTTTCCCGACGAAGTACGGCAGGGGCCGTTGCAGGGAGCGCAAGTTCTGCTGAACATTTCGAATGATGGCTGGTATGGCGACAGCGGTGCATGGAAGCAGCACCTGCAACAGACGCAAATGCGGGCGATCGAGAACGACCGCTGGCTGCTGGCGGCGACGAACACGGGAATGACGGCGTCGATCGATCCTTATGGACGAATCGTTGCGGCGACGCCGCGCAAGGTGCGCACGGCGTTGGCGGCTCCCTATGCGCTGATCTCGGAAACCACTTTTTACACGCGGCATGGGGATTGGTTCGCATATCTGTGTGCGATAATTTCTGTAGCAGCAGTGGTGATGCGGTTTGTTTCAAGACGGTCGTTAGTCGATGGTCGTTAGTCGTTGGCAAGAACTCGCAATGACCAACTATTAGCGACCAACAACTGGCTTCCAAGATAAAGACCAAGTGGATCAGCAATGCTAGATGAACTGGAACAGCAATATACTTCTCTGAAGACAAAGGTTCACGACCTGCGGGAGTATCTTTGACGCGGGCAAGCTGCGCCAGCAGTTTGCCGAAATCGAGAAGCAGGCAGCGGATCCGAATCTGTGGTCGAATCCGGAAAAATCTCAACAGGTAATGCGCGAACGGAAGCGCCTGGAGAGCATGTTGTCGCTGGAGGGCGATCTGGCGCGGCGCACCGACGACATTGCCACGTATTTCGATCTGGCGGGCGAGGGCGAGAACGTCGCCGCCGATTTGCAGCGCGATCTGGAATCGCTGCGCGAACTGGTGGATCGTGTCGAGACCGAGACGCTGCTTTCGGGCGAAAACGATGGCCTCAATGCGATCGTGACGATTCATCCGGGAGCGGGTGGCACTGAGTCGCAGGACTGGGCGGAGATGCTGCTGCGCATGTATCTGCGCTGGGCGGAGCGGCAAGGATTCAAAACCGAGATGTACGACTATCAGCCGGGTGAAGAAGCAGGAATCAAGTCGGCGACATTTTCCGTGATCGGGCAATATGCGTTTGGTTATTTGACGAGCGAGATTGGCGTGCACCGTCTGGTGCGGATTTCTCCGTTCGATCAGGCGAAGCGGAGGCATACATCGTTTGCCAGTGTATATGTTTCGCCGGAGATCGACGAGAGCATCGAGGTCGTTATTCGGCCGGAAGACATTCGGATCGATACCTACCGCTCGAGCGGCAAGGGCGGGCAGCACGTGAACACGACGGATTCGGCGGTGCGGATCACGCATATTCCGACCGGCCTTGTGGCTGCGTGCCAGAACGAGCGATCGCAGCACAAGAACAAAGACAAGGCGATGAGCATGTTGCGGTCGAAGCTCTATGAATTCGAGCTGGAGAAAAAACGCGAGGCGACGAAAAAGATCGAGGATTCGAAACTGGATATCGATTTCGGGTCGCAAATCCGGTCATACGTGCTGCAACCGTACCGCATGATCAAGGACCATCGCACGAAGCTGGAGATTGGCGATGTGGATCGGGTGCTGGATGGCGATCTGACGCCGTTGATGCAGGCGTATCTGCGGATGAGACGAGGGGAAAAGAAATAGGGACGGTAAAAGAGAGCTGAGGGAGGAATATTTCCATTGTGATTGGCGAGAGCCTTGAGAGAAAGGGAATCGTCAGGATTGTAGCGGCGATCGGAAGTTGTCTTTTAAATAGTTCCGCGGCAATGATTGTCTGCCCGATAGTCGCGGGGATTATCGCCTACGTCTTCGCAAGTCTTTCCTCCCCTCTGAAAGCCATAGGCGAGGTCGGGGGATTTGCCAACCCACTCGTCTGGGGCCCAGCATTCGTGGCTGGTTTTCTTCTGAGTTACGCTACGAGGCAGCGCGCGGCACGTTGGGTTTGGCTTTGGGGTTTTGGATGGCTGGCCGTGGGTATCGGGGATTCGGTGCGGTTCTACGATCCTCATTACTACCAAGGGTGCTCGAACTTCCAAAATGTTGTGAATGCGTTCTTTATCCTCAACTCAAGAAGATGCGGCGGCGGGAGCTCGACTCTCAACGGTTTGTTCTTCACGCTCCCGGCGATAAGCTCCGTCGCGTATTCGATGGGGGCGTGGGCTGCGATTAAATATGTCGACGCCGGGACAGAGCAAATATGAGTATCGAGAGTACAACTCTGGGGCTGAGTCCATCTGAAAAGTAGAATCATGAGCGGGAAGCGGCCGAAACACAAACCGCCGAATCTTGGACCGCGCCTGCAGCGTGCGTTTCGCTACGCGGCGAAAATGCATGATGGGCAGGCGCGCAAGGGAACGACGGTGCCTTATCTCTCGCATCTGATGGCGGTCACGTCGCTCGTGCTCGAAGCGGGCGGCGACGAGGAGATGGCGATTGCGGCGCTGCTCCACGATGTGGTCGAAGATTGCGGTGGAATGCCGCGGCTGCGGGAGATCCGCAAGATGTTTGGTAAGCGCGTGGCGCATATTGTGGAGGGGTGCACGGATTCCTTCGTCGAGCCGAAACCGGATTGGATCGAGCGCAAGCGCGGATACCTGGAAGAGGTGAAACATGCCGATGACGAGACGCGGCTGGTTTCGGCTTCGGACAAGCTGCATAATGTGCGGACGATTCTGACGGATTACCGCAAAGATGGCGAGGCGATATGGGTGCGGTTCAATGGGAAGAAGGAAGGAACCCTCTGGTACTATCGCGCGCTGACCGACGAATACTCGCGCAAGCCGAACCGTATCACGCGCGAGTTGGTGATTGCGGTCGCGCAACTGGAGCGCGATGTCGGCTCTAAATCGCGCTAGTGTCCTGAATTGACATCACCAAGGCCCAAGAAGTCTTCCCACACAATCGTTTCCCTCCGAATCGTTTCCGACCCCATCATTTCCCACCCAATCGTAACTTGCGCGGTGACGCCGAACGGAATAGGAGATTAATCATGCCTCGCATGATTGATCTAATCCGGAGCTCGGGGGTTCCGTCGAACCTGATGCAAGCGGCGGCGCGGGGATCTCTGTCGGTGCCGCCGGCGGAGATGATCGAGATTCTGGTTCATCTGGCGCTGCACAACAAATTATTTGCCGAGCGAGCGCGACTGACGCTGGCGAGCTGGGATGAAAAGGCCAGCCTGGCGGCGGCGGGCGATCCCAAGACCAGTCCGGGAGTGCTGGAGTATTTGGCTGCGCCGGAGAATCTGAGGCCTTGTCTGCTGCCGGTGCTGGTGGAAAATCCGGCGGTGGGGGAAGAATCGCTGGACCGGCTGGCGCTAACCGGGTCGCGTTCGGTGATTGAAAGTCTGATGACAAGCCAGCGGGTGATGAGCTCTACGCGGCTGATACAGGCGTTGCAGTCGAATCCGAATCTTCGTCCTAACGAGATGAGCGAGATTGGCAGAAAGCTTCATATCGCTCCGGCAGAGGAGCCGATGGCTGGCGAAGCGCAGGAGAACGACGAAGTTGTGGAAGCAGCGGTGCAAAAATATCTGGAAGAGAATGCGGTCGAGGTGGAAGCAGAGAAAGACAAAGCGTTCCAGGCGATGGGAGCGACGCAGGATGAAGCGACCGGCGAGGCCGCAAGTGAAGTTGAGCCGCAGGCAGCGGCGGCAGCGGCGGGGGCGGGAGCGTCGTCCAGCGCGACGGTGAGCAAGCCAAGCGCCGGCGCTGCTACGGCCAAGGCCAAGAAGCAACCAGTTACCGGGGAGGAAAAGCGCGACAGCACGCTGCAAAAGATCGCTAAGCTCGGCATCAAGGGCAGGATTGCGCTGGCGATGCGCGGCACCAAGGAGGAGCGGTCGATTCTGGTGCGCGATGCCACCAAGCTGGTGGCGCTGGCGGTGTTGGACTCTCCGAAAGTCACCGATGGCGAGGTGGAGGGCTTTGCGTCGCAAAAAAATGTTTTGGAGTCGGTTTTGCGGACGATTCCGATGAAACGTAAATTTGCCAAGAATTACAGCATCATGCGGAACATCGTTTACAATCCGCGTTCGCCGCTCGACACCTCGCTCACGTTGATGAAGGGCCTGCTGATCCACGACTTGAAAAATCTTTCGGGGAACAAAGAGGTGTCGGACACGATTCGCAAGCTGGCTCTGCGTCTGTATAAGCAGAAGATGGAAAAGAAGAATTGAGGGTATGATTTAGCCTTGGGCGACGAGTCTTGCCCGTGTTGCTCCGCGGCGAGGTGACGCGGCGAGCCGCGTTTCTAAGCTGCATCCCTGGGGATGAAACAATCGGACCCTATTTACGACCTTTTATCGCGGGCGAAGACGATTGCCGTGGTGGGACTATCAGACAGCCCGATGCGGCCGAGCCACGGCGTTTCCGCTTACATGCAGGCGGCGGGTTATAAGATTATTCCGGTGAATCCGCAGATCGCGGAGTCGCTCGGAGAGAAGGCGTATCCGTCGCTGCTCGAGGTGCCGCCTGCGTTGGCGAAGAAGATTGATTTGGTCGATGTATTCCGCCGCTCCGAATATGTCGACGCAATTGTCGATCAGGCGATCCAGCTGAAAATTCCCGCGATCTGGCTGCAGGAGGGCGTGATCAACGAACGCGCTGCGGAAAAGGCGCGCAAGGCGGGAATGTTTGTGGTGATGGACCGCTGTGTCTTGAAAGAACACCGGGCGCGATTCGGCTGACCTTCAACACGCGTTACGCGCTACTGCCGGAGGTGGACTGTATTCCGCGCGCCTTCACCAGAATCACCGTGGCATCATCGCGAAGGCCCGTGCCATTGGCGAATTTTCTGACGTCCGCCAGCAGAGTATCCGGCGTGACGGCAGGCGCCTGCATCTGCGCGAGGAGCCGCTCCGCGCCGTATTCTTCTCCGGAATCGACTTCAGCCTCGGTGATTCCATCGGAATAAAATGCGATGCGCGACTGTTCGCCGAGAGTCACTTCTGTTTCCGAAAATTTGCTGGCGGAAATTCCCAGCGGCAAGCCGTGCTCGTGCTTGATCCAGCGATGGCCGGAAGAATCGACCAGCAGTGGCGCCAGATGGCCGGCATTGGCGATCCGCAGAAGACGGGTCGACGGGTCGAGTTCGGCATAGACCATGGTGACGAAGCGGCCGCTGGGAAAATCCTCGATCATCATGTTATTGAGCCGCGTCAGCACCTCGGCCGGACCGGATTCGGTTTGCGCGAACGAGCGGACCATGCCGCTGGTGCGGGACATGAGCAGTGCCGCCGCCGTGCCTTTTCCGGAAACGTCGGCGAGGACCAAGCCCCAGCGTCCGTTGCTGAGCGGGATGAAGTCATACCAGTCGCCGCCGACCGAGCCCGCCGGAACCGACAGGCCGGATACGGCGAAGCCCGGGATGAGAGGCGAGCTGCGCGGGAGCAGCGCCTGCTGAATCGAGCGCGCCTCTTCGGCTTCGCGGGTCATGCGCTCGCGCTGTTGGCGCTCATCGCCATAGCGACGGGCGTTGTAGACGGCGACGGCAACGTGAGCGCATAGCGCCTGCAACAAGCTCAGCTGATCGGGACAGAAGGCGTTGAGTTCGCAATGGGAGACGGTGAAAACCCCGACCAGTTCGCCCTCGCGTTCGAGGGGTATGGCGACTTCGGAGCGGGTATCGGGCTCGCAAGCCACATAGTAAGGATCGCGGGTGACATCGGGAGCATAGTGCATTTTGCCGGTCGCGGCGACGTGTCCCACCATTCCGGAGCCGGGTTTGAGGCGATGGCCTTTACCGTAGAGGGTGCAACCGCGAACCGCGGCAAGGACAAATTCAGGATCGTCGGGATTACGGAGGTACAAGTTGATTTCGACGCAGCCGAGAGACGCCGCAACCTCATCGACGATGCGCGGAATGAGCTCTTCAAGGTCGAGAGTGGAGGTGATCCGCTGTGCGAATCTTTGGAGGCGCACCAACTCGGCGATGCGGTTTGCGGATGGTTCGGGCACGGGCTGCATGGAGAGGCCGAAATCCGTGAGCGGGGTGGTGGACACGACGAAATCCTCCTGCCGATGGACTGCAACTGCTCATTTGATTATTGTTTTATGAGATTGCCAAAATCAGGTTTCAGATTCTCTTTTTGTTCGGTCCTTGCCGGGGTTCGACGGCCGGGCGGAAGCGGGTTGTTTGATGCGCTTGATTTCTTCCAGACGCTCGTTGATCCGTTTTTCTACGCCCTCGTTGGTTGGGTGATAGTAGACGCGGTCGCGCAGGCTGTCGGGCAGGCACTGCATGTCGGCGACCTTTTCTTCGGTGTCGTGGGCGTATTGATAATCTTTGCCGTAGCCGAGGTTTTTCATCAGGCTGGTGGGCGCGTTGCGCAGGTGCAGAGGAACGGACTCGGCGACGGTTTGCTCGACATCCTGCAAAACCGCACCATAGGCGGTGTAGAGCGCGTTGGATTTGGGCGCGACGCAAAGATAGACGACGGCTTGCGCGAGGGCGAGATTGCCTTCCGGCATGCCGATGAAGTCGACGGCATCGCGCGCGGCCATGCAGAGCGCGAGCGCGTTCGGCTCAGCGAGGCCGATATCTTCGACGGCCATTCGGACGACGCGGCGGGCGATGTAGAGCGGGTCTTCTCCGGCTTCTAACATGCGGGCGAGCCAGTAGAGAGCGGCGTCGGGATCGCTGTTGCGGACGGATTTGTGCAGTGCAGAGATGAGATTGTAATGCTCTTCACCGCTTTTGTCGTAGAGCAGGATACGCTTCTGGAGGGCCTCTTGGATGGTTGCGTCGGTGATTGTGGTGGCGGCGGAAGATGTGGGTAGATGCGGCTCTACCGTCGAAGGCTGAGCGCTGCGTTGGTTTAGTGTCAACGCGGCGGCAACTTCTAAGACGTTGTAAGCGTTGCGGGCGTCGCCGCTCGAATAGGCGGCGATTTTGCGCAGGCTTTCGACAGAAGTTTGGAGGTGCATTTCGCCCAGGCCGTGCTCTTTGTCGCTGAGAGCACGCCGCAAGAGAAGCACAATCTCGTCTTCGGTCAGAGGTTTCAATACATAGACGCGGCAGCGCGACAGAAGCGCAGAGTTGATTTCGAACGACGGATTTTCGGTAGTGGCGCCAATCAGGCGAATGTTGCCTTTTTCCACGTGGGGAAGAAACGCGTCCTGCTGGGCTTTGTTGAAGCGGTGAATTTCATCGACGAAAACGATGGTGCGGGTGCCGTACTGGCGGGCGCGTTCGGCGTCGGTCATGACCTGCTTGATTTCCTTGATGCCGGAGAGCACGGCGGAAAACTCGATGAAATCGGCTTTGGTGATGCGGGCGATGATCTTGGCGAGGGTGGTCTTCCCGGTGCCGGGAGGACCCCAGAAGATCATCGAGGTGGGATCGTCGCGTTCGATCTGCACGCGCAGCGGCTTGCCGGGGCCGACGAGATGCTCCTGGCCGACGAATTCGTCGAGCGTGCGCGGGCGCATACGGTCGGCGAGGGGACGCGCGCCGGTTGCGGCGCGATCCTCATTCGGAATGGGTGCGAAGAGATTCACAAATTTGTAATTGGCAATTTGTGATTTGTAATTTGGAACGAATCGATACTGGTTGATCTTAGGTTTTCAAATTACCAATCACAAATCACAAATTACCAATTCTTCTTGCCGCTTCATACAACACGATGCTGGCGGCGACGCCGGCATTGAGCGATTCGACCGCCGCGGCCTGCGGGATAATCAGCATTTCATCCATTTCACGCATGATTTCGCGCGGCAAACCTGCACCTTCGTTGCCGATGAAGATGGCAAACGGCAAAGTCCACGATATTTGCGGCAGCGGAGTTCCCTGATGCGATGAGGTTGCCAGCAGGCGAATGCGGCGCGCGCGCAGAAGCGGAATCAGTTCCGCAGAGGAAATTTGCATGAGCGGCAGACGAAAAATAGAACCCGCCGAACCGCGCGTCGCTTTGGAGTTGTACGGGCTGACGGTTCCTTCGGTGAGAAAGACTCCGGCGGCACCGAAGGCTTCGGCGGAGCGCAGAATCGTGCCCAGATTGCCGGGATCCTGAAGGCCGGCGGCGACAAGCAACGGGCCGGCGCTCGATCGCTCGAGGAGTTGGGGCGAAGTGTAGGTGGGCAGCTTGACCAGCGCCGCTACGCCTTGAGGTGTCTCACTCGGCACGATTGAGTTGAAGAGTGCATTTGGGAGCACGAGCGTCTCAGTGCGGGCTGCGATCTGCGGAAGGATTTTTCCCGCGAGCGGCCGGGCCGATTCGCTGAAGAACACGCTCGTGAGATGGTTGCCGCTGCGCATCGCCTCCTCGATCAATTTGACGCCCTCGATGGCGCACTCACCGTGCGGGGTGAGTTCGGCGTGGCGGAAGGCACGGCGCAATTCCTTCAGCCTTTGGTTATGACGCCCCGTCACGGGACGCAAACGTTCTGACTGAGTGGGGGTTGGGGTGCCCTTCGCGTGTTGCTTCATGGGTTGGTTCCAAGAACAGGATGTATGGTACATTTCCTTATTTGAAGCCACAACATTCAGGCCTGCATTGGTCACGCCGACCATCGGGAAGGAACCAGAGTGCGCGCTGAAATCCTGAAAATTCATGCCGTGACGCCGGAATCTTCGCTGATCAAATATGCCGCGGAACAGATTCAGGCGGGGCAAGTTCTGGGTATGCCAACCGACACGTTTTACGGTCTCGCGGCCGACCCCTTCAATCTGCGTGCGGTAGAGCGGGTCTATGAGATCAAATCGCGGTTGCGACACAAACCGCTCTCGCTCTTGATCGAGAATGTGGATCAGGCGGAGGAATTTGCACGCCCCTTGACCGACGATTTTCATCTTCTGGCGCGGCGTTTTTGGCCGGGGCCGCTCACCATGATTGTGCCGGCAGCGGCGCATCTGCCGCTGAAGGTGACCGCGAATACGGCGAACGTGGCGTTGCGCGTGCCGGCGGCGGAAATCCCACTGGCGGTGGTGCGGGCGGCGAAAATTCCCATCACGGCTACATCGGCCAACCTGAGCGGCGCCGCGGAATGCACAACCGCAGAGCAGGTGCGCGACCAGTTGCATGATCGCATTTCGCTGATCGTCGACGGGGGAAAATCTCCTCGGAGCGTTTCCTCGACAATCGTCCACTTCAAGGAAGACGGCAGCTGGCAAATTCTGCGCGAAGGCGCGGTTCCAACGAAAGAGATTGTCGAAGCGTTATCGTAGGGCAGGTTGCAGGCTTCGAAAGTTTTCAAGGTTGCGATGGGCTCGCCGATTTATCACCATGAGACCTTGAAATCGATTCACGTTCGGAGATCGTGTTCGGAGATCATGCCCGAAGATCACACTCCATTGAATCAAAAGAAATCCTGGTGGATGCGTTCCTGGCTGCTGTTTCTGCTGGCGGCGTTGGGAGCGCTGCTGTTGTTTCTCGGCATTACGGGACTGCGCATCGTGCGAGCCGCCGCGGAGACGCCGGCAAACAAAGCGGATGTGATTGCCATTTTCGGAGCGGCGGAGTATTCGGGCCATCCCTCGCCGGTTTACAAGGCACGCCTGGATCACGGTTACGAGTTGTTTGAGAAGGGAATGGCGCCGGTGGTGATTACGACCGGGGGATCGGGACAGGATCCGGATTTCAGCGAAGGCGGCGTCGGTAAAGAATATCTTCTGCGGCGCGGCATCCCTGAGAAGGATCTGATTGCGGAGACGCAGGGTTCCGACACGGCAAAATCGGCCGCGCGCGTGGCCAACATCATGCGCACGAATGGCATGCGCAGTTGCATTGCGGTGAGCGACGCGTACCATTTATTTCGCATTCGCGCCTTGCTGGAGCACGAAGGCGTGTTGGTGGAATTGGCGCCGCGCCCGGAGTCGCGTCCACGCTCTACCTGGGAGCGCTTTGCAGCGGTGATGCGTGAGGCGCTGAGCTACCTGGCGTGGAGGGCCGGGTTGCCGTAGAAGCAGTGGCGAGCTACGGGCTTCGAGCTGCGAGCGGGCAAAGCCGAAATTGGGAGCTCCTAGCGCCTCACCACCCCATCTTTTGGCGCAGGCTGGTGACATGGGCAGTGTGATGGCGTCCGTGCCAGGCATAGAGGGCCAAGTTTTTTTCGAGCGTCATCGGTCCCAGCTCGGGATGGCGAAAGGTGCGTTTCCATTCCGCGTCAGTCAATTCGCGCAGCATCAGCGTCCAGCGCTGGTGTAGGGAATCGAGCAGGGCGAGCGACATTTCGATGGGCGCGTGTTTGGCCTCGGGCAATTCAGCCCAGACATCCTCCATATAGGGCTTGATGGTGGGATTCTCTTCGGTGAGCGCCAGCTTGAAGCGAATATAGCTGTTCATGTGGCTGTCGGGGACGTGATGAGCCAACTGGCGGAGGGTCCAGCCGCCATCGCGATAGGGAGTATTGAGTTGCTGGTCGGAGAGTCCGTGGAGCGCGGCTCGCAGCAGCGTGGGAGCCTGCTCGATATGGTTCAGGCATTCATGTTTCTGTTCAGCGGTCAGCGGGCCAGAGTAGGAAAACTTACCAATCGGATAGCGCGGGTCAGGCATGGCGGGTCCTCAGCACAGGTAGATGATTGCGCGATGCCGGGAGGCGCAGAAAAGGTGTACGGGAAGATGAGATGGCAGCTCCCAGACAAGTTGATTTGCAGTCGATGTGGATGCCTGATGGCGCCAGCCGAGAAAATCAATTATCCAGATCGCCGCCAGAGTACCGGTACGCGCCCATTAATCTTGCGATCAAGACGGCGAGGTAAAGCACGCCGATAATGGCTTCGATTACGGAAAGCGACCGGGCCGGCGCGGAGACGGCGGTGACGCCGACCGCGCCGAGGGAGGTCATAACGGCGAAGCTGTAGTAAATGAAATCGAACCGGTCGGGGATGGTGTGGAGGTTGATTCGAGGATCGAGATAGAAGGCCTTGGGCTGAATGGCAGCCATCATGCCGTAGACGCTGGCGAAGGAAAACCCTATCAGCAGATAGATGCAAAGCGCTCCGAAGATGGCCTCTGAATTTGGTTTTTCGCGCGTAAAGATGCGGCGGAAGATGACCACCACGATAAATACATCAAAGACAAAACTAAGAGCGATGCTCAGGAGGGAAAGAACTCCCGGGCTGGGCTGACGAGGCAGCATGCGCTCCAACACGGCGGGAACCGCCAGCACAAGCGCAGCCAGCAAGAGCGTTCTCCGTAGGCGGATGGCGTACACGGCGATCACAATTCCAGCTGCGCTGACAACACGGAAGGCGAAATAAGCGAATCCTTCGTCTTGCAGGTAGGGATAGAGGACGAGAATCGCCAGCAAGAAGAGGAAAAGCAGAAAAAACTTGTGGCCCGTCAAAGGCTGCGCACGATTAGGGGCGGTCGAGGGGCGCATAAACTAAGAGGAACAGAGAGTGTCGCTTTTTCTAGCACGACTTTTCTAGCACCCCGTGCCATTCCGCGCAACATGGTTGTCGCAAAGCGAGATGGGACGATTAGCGCTGGAGTTGCTTATGTCTGGGATGAGTCCCAGCTTACCATGGCGAGAATGCGGACCGGGGCCGGGCCGAGTGTTTTGGTTTTTGCCGGGGCAACAGCAGGAGCTACGATGATGAGCGAACCGGTCGCGGGCAACTCGGTAAAGTGTGCGGCTCTTTCTACGACGTAGTTTCCGTGGAGGGCGAGTTGATTCGCCAAGATGTGATCCGCGGATAAGCTCAGGGGCGTCTCAACGGCAAACCCGAGGGTCTTGCGGCCTTCAAGGAGAAACATTGCGGCGTCGTGGGCGATGGGAAAGGGCATTGGTGCCTCTTCGGATAGATTGGCGGCGGACTTACCAGCGAACACGCCGACACGGCGGATGGCAACGACAGATCCTTGCGGAATCATGCCGTGGCGAGATTCCCAGTTGGCGATATCGTCGAGGGAAATTTGCGAGCTGCTCGCAGACTTCACGTTCAAATCCATAATTACCAACGGAGCTACGAGACGCTCGGGCGGAATTTGCGCGGTGGACCATGTTCCGGGAATCAGCGAATCGGGAGCGATGATCTGAGTTCCGGGTTCCGAAGCTGGGCCTTGCCCTTGCGAGGCGATCGACGCAGCGGACAGGTCCACTACGCGCGAATAGCGGTTTTGCTGCATGGAACCGGGACGACGGTCGGCGAAGAGCAGAATCGCCAGCACGAGCGCGTAAGCGATGATGAAACTGCGAATCCGCATGGAATGATTAAGCCGAGCCCTTTTGAAGATCGATTTATACGATGGTTCTTTATTGTTGCTGGTCGAGGTCCCGGGGTTCAATCCACGTTTGGACATGACCCGCCGATTGTTTTTTCCAGACGTCACAGCAGGAGAAGCGGGCGGCGGCTGAGCCGAAACTTTCGTTTCTAATCAATATTCGGCTAGAAGGCGCGCAGGTTAGAATAGAGTCAATATCCCTGTCCGTTTTCCTGAGGATCGATGTTCGGCCGCGAAGAAAAGGTTTCCCCGCTCCGGCTCACCGCCGTGCAATACGTAATCCTGTTCATCTTTCTGCTGCTGGCTTATGGATTGTGGCGGCTGCAGGTGATGAAAAGTGACGAGTACGCTTTGCTGGCGGAAAAAAACCGCGTGCGCAATGTGCCGATTCTCGCTCCGCGCGGCAAAATTCTCGATCGCGAAAGCCGCACCATTGTCGATAACTATCCTTCGTTCTCCGCGCTCCTGCTGCGCGATTCCACACGCGATTTGAACGCCGACGCGGACGCGATTGCCAAAGGTTTGCACCTGAATCCCGACGAGGTGCGGCAGCGCATCCGCCATTTCTCGTCGATGCCGCAGTACCAGCCGATTTTTTTGAAAGAAGACATCACGCCCGATGAACTCGCCTTCATTGAAGCGCACAAAAACGAGCTGCCGGAACTGGAAACCATCATGGCGCACCGGCGGCTGTATCCGCGCAACGGGTTTATGGCGCACCTGATCGGCTATGTGGGCGAAGTCACCGAGGACATGCTCAATCAGCCGCAGTTCGAGCTTTACAACCCCGGAGATGTGGTCGGAATCAGCGGAGTTGAGAAACAATACAACAGCATTCTGATGGGCAAGAACGGCTCGCGGCGCGCGCTCGTCAACAGCCATGGGCGCGAAGTCGGGCGGCTGGATGAGACACCGGCCGAACCTGGGAAACAGCTCAAGCTGACTGTCGATCTGGATTTGCAAATCGCCGCCGAGCAGGCCCTCGAAGGCAGGAACGGCGCCATCGTGGCGATGAACCCGCGCAACGGCGAGATTCTGGCGATGGTGAGCCGGCCGACGTTCGATCCCAACGATTTCGCGGTAAAGATTTCACGGGGCGAATGGAGCAAGCTGGTGGACGATCCCGATCATCCGCTGTTGAACAAGGCGATTCAGGCGCAGCTCGCGCCCGGATCGACGTTCAAGATCATCATGGCGACGGCGGGCTTGCAGGAGGGCATCGCGCAAGATATGCACGTGACCTGCAACGGCGGCGCGACTTTCTACGGGCGATACTTTAAGTGCTGGATCTCGGCCCGCCATCAGACTCATGGTGCGGTTGACATCTACAAAGGAATTTACCAGTCCTGTGATGTTTTCTTTTACACCCTCGCCGAGAAGCTGGGCATCGACCGCATCGCTAAATATGCCACCATGCTTGGGCTGGGGCAAAGAACGGGTATCGACTTGCCTCAGGAGGCCAGCGGCGTGATGCCATCGGAAGAATGGAAGATCAAGAATTTCAAGCAAAAGTGGTATGCGGGTGAGACGATTTCGGTCGGCATCGGGCAGGGCGCCGTAGCGGTCACGCCCATCCAGATGGCGCGAGCATTTGGCGCGATTGCTAGCGGTGGCCACATGGTTCGCCCGCACGTGATTAACCCGACGGATTTGCCGCCCGGGGTGATTCCTGCTTCCAACGTTCCTGAGGAAGTGACCGTTCCGCTCGACCCAAAGAATTGGGAGATCATTACGGACGCCATGGCACAAGTCGTCAGTCCAGTCGGCACGGCCGCCGCCTCGCAAATTAAAGGAATCGACATGGCGGGCAAAACCGGAAGCGCCCAGACAATTAGCAATACGCTGAAGTCGAAGATGAGCGCGGCGGAGAAAGCCCTCCACAAGGATAACGGCTGGTTCGTAGGCGTGGAGCCCCGACGAAATCCGGAGATTGTGGTCTGCGGGCTCTACGAGGAAGGCGAGCACGGTGATCGGACAGCACGAGTAGTTGCCCAGGTCATCAAAGCTTACGTCGAAAAAGAGCGCCGTCAACCGACGAAAGTTGCGGGTTCGAAAGATGGAAAATCGAAAGACGGCAAAGTCGAAATTGGCGCCGTGTGGAGCGAGTCCGGCGGCGCGGATGACGGCGGGAATGATAACGGCGAAGACCGTTTGCGGGCGGGACGGTTTGTGATCGAGGTTGCGCATTCGAAGACTTCTCTTGCAACGGCCGCGCCGGGCGTGCACTGAATTGCATTTTGACTGCTGAATACTTACGTTCCGTAACAGCTGGCACGTTTCAAATGGGGAGGATGCGAGTATGAATACTCATCGGGAGAGTTGGCTCGCGTGGAGTCTGTCGAGTTTAGTCTCGCTGGCCATATTTGCAGGTTTCTGGTTTTACCTCATATTCCATCGTTGGGTCGGTCTCTCCATCCACCAATTGATTCGCCCGTTCATTGTCCTGGCTATCTTGGTACTGTGCTTTGCTGCGGCTGCAAAACTGTCGAGAGAAAGGTTGATCAATTGCGGCAGCATAACACCGATGGCAGTTGTCGTGTGGTCCCTCTTTCTATCCGCGGGTCTGTGGTTTGTGTACTATGCGCGAGAATTTGGTTATCTTAATGCATCTGCCACTTTGGCGTGTTACATTGGCCTGCCAGTATTTATTGGCCTAGTCGCATTAGTGACCTATCCGTTTATGCGTCGGTTTGGGCGCGATTTCGCCCCACGAAGATCTCCTGACTCTCCGGGATCAGGGATTATGAAGTGAGATCCCGCAAACAATATGCCACCCACATCGACGTGCTATGGGCACCGCACTCGCGTGACGAGCATGAACGGTTTGCTCAGCGCCAACCGCTGAAACCCGATCATCACTGCTACGCCCCTAAGTCCCTGTACTACCGAGACTTCGCCGCCTTTGTTCCATGACTTCCGTAACTTTCCATTGCCCCGACCGGGGTGTAATCTCGCCCTGAAATGTGCAAATACCCAATCGCAGGCGTGCATGGCACGAACCGCAAGAAAGGTTGTCGCTAACGTGTCTGAAGCCGTCAAGGGAAACATCGGGGATGTCAGCAAGAATCGACGGGGCTATGCGGATGTGCAGGGTGCGCCGCGTTTCCCCATCAAACTGCCGGTGGCGCTAAAGTCGACGTCGCCAGCCAGTCAGGCTGCGGTCGCGGGTCAGGCCGGCCAAGTCGTGGCCAAGAGAATTGAGACGGAGAACATCTCCGCCAACGGCGTTCTGTTTCGCATGGATGCGGATGTGCCGGTGGGTTCGGCGGTAGATTTCACGCTCTCACTTCCCGCTGATGTTGTGGGCGCAGATGCCGATGTGCAAGTGGACTGCCGCGGACGGGTGGTGCGCAGTTTTGAAGATGGCGGACGGCGCGGCGTCGGCGTGGTCATCGATGAGTACAGGTTTGAGCGCAAGTAGTTTGCTGCGGATCTGCCTGGGCAAGCGGCACGAAGACAAGCGGCGTGAGAGTGAAGCGCGATTGGCAGGGCGCGAAATGAGGATGGATGGCTAGCACTTCGGTTGGCAATTCGGTTGGCAGTCCGGTCACGGTCGAGCCAGGCGAAGGCATGCAGCCTGTGGACGGCAAACCTACCATCCGTGTGATTGTGGCCGATACGCAGGCCATATTCCGCGCCGGGCTGCGCAAGATTTTTGCGCTGGAGGACGACATTCGCGTGGTTGGCCAGGCGGAGAGCCTGGATCAAACCGTTACCGCCATCCAGAAATTTTCTGCCGACGTTGTAATCTTCGAAGCTATCCTGGCGCCGAATCCGGGCGACACGGTTTCAGACCTGCTCCGGCAAAATGCGAACTGCCGTCTGGTGGTGGTGCTCCAGGAACCCGACCAGGAGATGACGCTCGACTTGTTCCGGCGTGGAGCGCATGGCATTGTTTCGCGCGAGATCGAGCCGGAAATGTTGGTGGAATGCCTGCACAAAGTCGCGCAGGGTGAGCCCTGGCTCGACAATCGCGCGATAGGCTGGGTGATGCAGGCGTTTCGCACGCAAGGTCTGCGTCCGGCAGGGTCGCGGCCCAAGGTTTCGCTGACTCCCAAAGAGTCGCTTATCGTCTCCTGCGTTACGCAGGGAATGAAGAACAAAGAGATTGCGCTGCGGGTGGGCACCACCGAGCAGGTGGTGAAGAATTATCTCCGCAAAGTTTACGACAAGCTGGGCGTAGCCGACCGGCTGGAACTGGCGCTCTACTGTCTGAATCACCGAGTAGTGGATGGCGCGGCACAACCCAAGAACGCCGCCCAACCCACCAACGGCCACGCTCAAGCGTTGCCGGAAACACCGAATGCCACCGCCGCGGCTTCGGGATCACATTCCTGACTGTTCGTCTTCTAGTACAATTCCCTGTTCAGTTCCGGTTTCCGGTTCTCACTTTCCAGTTCTCAGTGAGAACTGCCGATCTTTTTATTGGGAGCCGGGAACTGGTAACCCTGAACTGAGAACCGATCCAGCAGCGATTTTGACGAAAGGCGAACTATGAAAGGCGACACAAAAATTATTGCCATTCTCAACGAAGTGCTGAAAGCCGAACTCACGGCTATCAACCAATATTTTCTGCATGCGGAAATGTGCGAGAACTGGGGCTATCAGAGGATGGCCAAACACACGCGCAAGGAATCGATCGAAGAGATGCAACACGCAGAAATTCTGATGGAGCGCATCCTGCTGCTCGATGGCACGCCCAATATGAGCGACTACTTCAAGATCAACATCGGGCAGAACTTGAAACAGCAGCTGCAAAACGATGTGGACCTGGAATACACGGCGGTGAAGCGGTTGAACGACGGCATCAAGCAGTGCGTTGCCGCCGGAGACAATGGTTCGCGCGAACTGCTGGAGAAGATTTTGATCGACGAAGAGCACCACATCGACTGGCTCGAAGGCCAGCTCTACATGATCAAAGAGATGACCTACGAGAACTACCTGACGCAGCAACTGGGCGAGGGCGAAGAGAAGGACTGAGGCGTTTCTCGCCGCGCAAGACCCTATTCACGCATAAGTACAATCCCTCCCTGCTAGAATCGGGGTAGCCACCGTCGCTTGCCGGAGAGATGGCCGAGTGGCTGAAGGCGCACGCTTGGAAAGCGTGTTTAGGGGAAACTCTAACGTGGGTTCGAATCCCACTCTCTCCGCCAGATAGTTCTGAAGTGTCGTACCACCATGAACCCATCCAAGTGTTGGTCAGATTCGCAGAAATCGGTCTTGGTCCAGGCCAAGCGACGTTGATTGTTTTGTTATTGCCAGCCTCCGCCGAGAGCCTGGTAAAGCAGGACCATGGCTTGAAGTTCGCTGAATCGCGCTTGCGCAAGACTCAGTTCCGCGGAAAAGTAGTTGGTGTCGCTGGTCAGAACTTCCAGGTAGCTGGTCGCACCACCTTTGTAGCGCAACGCCGAGAGGCGCGATCCATCGGCAGCTGAGGCGGTGAGCAACTGCAACTGCTGGCGGAGTTCCTGTGCCTTTTGGTAACCAATCAGTTCGTCAGAGACTTCGCGAAACGATTCCTGAACCGTTTGCTGATATACCAGCGTTGCTTGCTGTTGCAGAGCTTCAGCCAGCTTGACATTCGACTTGATCCTGCCGGCGGTGAAAATCGGCTGGGTCAAACCTGCAGCAAAGTTCCATAATCCAGAAGGGCCGGTGAAGAGGCCACTGAGGGCAGCACTTTGCGTGCCGCCGGCCCCGGTGAGGCTGATTTGCGGGAAATACGCCGCGCGGGCCACCCCGATCTGCGCATTCTGCGCGATCAATTGCTGTTCGGCCTGAAGTACGTCTGGCCGGCGTTCCAGCAGCGCAGAGGGAAGACCAGCGGGAATGTGTGGAGGATGGAATTGCTCGGTTAAGGTTTGGCCCCGCGGAATCGGACCGGCGTATCTTCCAAGAAGGACACTAAGGGCGTTTTCCTGTTGTTGAATCTGACATTCCAGGTCCGGGATCTCCGACGAAGCGGTGTATACCAACTGCTCCGCCTGCCGGACCTCCAGCATGGAAGCGGCGCCATGCTGCTCTTTCGTCGAGACCAGCTCAAGTGAGTCCTGCCGCGAAGCCAGCGTGCGCTTGGAAATTTCCAGTTCCAAGTCAAGCGCGCGCAATTGGAAATATCCAGAGGCTACGCTGGCGACCAACGATGACAAGACAGACCGGCGGCCCCATTCCGTGGCCAGAAGCTGCGCGCGGGCCGCTTCAGTAGCGCTCCGGTACTGACCCCAGAAGTCCAATACCCAACTGACCGAAACATCAAGCTGCTCGGCATTCAGCTGATAGGCGGGTTGGAGCTTGTTTTGTGGCGAGCGCAGTGCTGTGGCGCCGGCATCCCCGACGACGATCGGAAATTGATCCGCGCGAGTGATCCCCAACTGGGCCCGGGCTTGGATGACGCGCGAAGCCGCGATGCGGACGTCATAGTTCTGCTGCAGCGCGGTATGGATTAATCCTTGGAGTTCCTTGTCCTGAAAGACTTCCCACCATTTCTCGTCGCCGAAAGCGGTTGCCTGGGCATCCTGTGGCGACTCACCCCGGTAGATTCCCGGAATGTCAGTTTCAGGGGGCTTGTACTTGGGGTGAAGTGTGCATCCTGTAAGAAGCAAGGTGAAACTCAGCATCAGATATTTACGCGGAGTCTTCATGCCGGTTTTCCCTTCTGCTTGCCCCCGAAAATGCTGGAAACACGTTCGACCACGACGAAGGTTACGGGAATAATGAAGATTGCGATCACGGAAGCGGTGAGCATTCCTCCGATTACCACCGTGCCCAACACCCGGCGTGACACAGCGCCCGCTCCCACCGCAGCCCACAAAGGCAACATGCCGAGGATGAAGGCGAAGGCTGTCATCAGGATGGGTCTGAGGCGCACGCGGGCAGCCGCAAGCGCGGCGTCGATCAACGGCATTCCACTGTCATAGTTCGCTTTAGCAAATTCGACGATCAAGATTGCATTCTTGGCCGCCATGCCAATCAGCATGACCAGTCCGATCTGCGCGTACACGTCGTTCTCCATGCGACGAGACCACAGAGCGGCAAAGGCGCCGAGCATCGCGATCGGAACGCCCAGCAGCACGCTGAACGGAATCGACCAGCTCTCGTATTGCGCCGCCAGGATGAGGAAGACAAATAAGCCGGAAAGGCCGAAGACGAGCGCCGGAGGCACGCCTTGCGCTGCTTTCTGTTCCTGGAATGACATACCCATGAAGTCGAATCCCATGCCTTCGGGCATGGTTTGTGCAAATACCTCCTCGAGGGCGCGCGTGGCCTGGTTGGCGCTGTATCCTGGAGCGGCATTGCCGTTGATTTGCGCCGCACGATACTGGTTGTAGCGCATGGTGAACTCAGGTCCAGCCTGCGGTCCGCTTAGTAAGAGTGTGCTCAGCGGCACCTTCCCGCCGTTGGAGTTGGAGACGTAAAACTGGCCAAGGTCTTCCACTCGCGTACGATATTGCCCTTCTGCCTGCACCCGGACCTGCCACTGCCGGCCGAACTGGTTGAAATAGTTGACCAACGCCCCGCCCATGAACACTTGCATGGTCTGATACACGTCTCTGAGTAGAACGCCTTCCTGCAAGACCTTGGCCCTATCCACATCCACGGAAACTTGCGGCACGGATGGAAGAAATGTAGTTGTCACGCCCGCCAGCTCGGGCCGTTTGTGAGCGGCTACCAAGAATGTCTGCACGTTTTGCGCAAGAAAGCTAAGATCTTTTCCGGCACGGTCTTCTAGAATGAAAGTGAACCCGCCGGAAGCGCCGATTCCCGGAATCGCCGGGGGTGGGAAGGAAAAGGCATATCCCTCCTGCACCGAGTAGAGCGCGCCATTGATGCGGCGGAGCAGCGCATCCGCCTGCTCTTCCGGAGCCTTCCGCTCCGACCACGGCTTCAACGTAATGAAGAAGAAAGCGCTGTAGGTATTCGAAACTCCGCTCAGCAAACTAAAGCCATTGACGGTGGTACAGCCGCTCACACCCGGGATCTGGGCAACAATTTCTTCCACCTTTCGAGTAGCAGCCTCCGTGCGCTGCAAAGAAGCGGCGTCAGGAAGTTGAATTCCACCAAAAAGGTATCCCTGATCCTCTTGTGGGAGAAACGAAGATGGAATCTTGCCGCCCATGAGCAGCGCAGCGGCCGCCACCAACGCGAGCAGTACCATGCTCAACACGGACTTGTGAATCAGCAGGGAGCTGCCATGGACGTAACCATCGGTTGCCCTTCCGAATACACGATTGAACAAAGCGAAAAACTTCCCCATCACTCCGCTGCTCTTCTTCTTCGGGCGCAACAGCAAGGCGGACAACGCAGGACTCAAGGTGAGTGCATTGAAGGCGGAGAACAACACCGAGATGGCGATGGTCACCGCAAATTGCTGGTAGAGGCGTCCGGTAATGCCGGGGATGAGCGCGGTCGGAATAAAGACGGCGGCGAGAATCAGAGCGGTGGCAATCACCGGGCTGGACACTTCCTCCATCGCCTTCACGGTTGCGTCTTTCGGCGAAAGGCCTTGCTCGATGTGGTGCTCGACTGCTTCGACCACAACAATCGCGTCGTCGACCACGAGGCCGATCGCGAGCACCAGACCGAAAAGCGAAAGAGTGTTGATGGAAAAACCGAGGAGGGGAAATACGACGAAGGTACCGATGAGAGATACAGGAACGGCCATCAGCGGAATCAGAGTCGCCCGCCATCCCTGCAGAAAGATGTACACCACGAGAATCACGAGGACCAACGCCTCGAATAAAGTCTTAACGATTTCGTGGATGCCTTCCGTGACTGCCAGTGTCGTGTCTAGCGAAATCTCGTAGTCCAGGTCTTCCGGAAAAGTTTGTTTCAGTCGCGTCATCAGCTTTTTTACGCTGTTGGCAGCCTGTAGGGCATTCGAGCCCGGCAGTTGATACACCGCGAGAACGGCAGCAGGCTTGCTGTTGTAGCGTGCGCTGACGTTGTATGTCTGCGCGCCGAGTTCGAGACGGGCAACATCCTTCAGCCGCAGAACGGCTCCATTGGGGAGCGCCCGAATGATGATTTCGCCGAATTCTTTCGCGGAGGTCAGTCTCCCCTGAGCTCGTACCGCGTAGGTAAACTGCTGTCCTTTGGGAACCGGTTCCGCGCCGATCTGCCCGGCTGGATTGACGGCATTTTGTGTCTGGATGGCAGCGATAATCTGTGGCACGGTAACGCCGAGCTTAGCCAGCAGGTCCGGCCTTACCCAGCAGCGCATGGCGTACTGCCCCGCGCCAAACACGGTTACGCTGGCGACGCCCGGCTGACGGGTAATCTGGTCCACGAGGTTGATGTAAGCGTAGTTCGCCAGAAAAATGTTGTCGTACGTGCCTTTTGGAGAGAATAGAGAAATCAGGATCAAGGGCGAAGCGGTCGACTTCTGCACCGTCACCCCGGCTTGGGTCACGTCCGCGGGGAGTTGCGAATTCGCCTGCTGCGTCCGCATTTGCGCGAGAATCTGATCGGTGTTGGGATTACTCTTGATATCGAAGTCCACCGTTAGCGCCATCGAGCCGTTGTTGGCGTTCGTGGAATACATATATTCCATGTTGTCCACGCCGCTCATCTGCTGCTCGATGGGAGTGGCGACGGATTGCTCAATCGTGAGTGCGTCGGCTCCGGGGTAAGTCGCATTCACCTTAATTTCGGGCGGGACGATGTTAGGAAACTGTGCGCTGGGCAGCGAAAGCATGGCCACGGTGCCGACGATGACCATGAGAATCGAGATCACCATGGCGACGATCGGGCGCTCGATGAAAAATTTGGACATGGCCTACTCTTTCCCTGCCGGCGTCTGGTAGGAACTTGGTTGAACCACAGCACCCGGACGCACTTTCTGTATTCCTTGCACAATGACCTGTTCTCCAGCCTTGAGTCCGTCTTTAATCACCCATTCAGTTCCCACGCGTGGTCCAACCTTGACCGACCGGATCTCGGCCTTATTGCCGCTCCCTAGAACGGCGACCTGGTAGGATCCCTGAGTTTCGTTGACTGCCGCTTGCGGAATCACGAGCGCGTTGTTGAGGATTTCCGTCTGCATGCGGATCCGGCCGAATTGCCCCGGACGGAGGATACGCTCTGGATTTGGAAAGGCTGCGGCGATGCGAATCGTACCTGTGTGCAGGTCGACTTGCCGGTCTGCCAAAAACAGTTTTCCGGGGTGGTCGTATGTGGTGCCATCGGATAGGACCAGTTGCAGCGGCCGCAGTTCCCCTGGAGCCATTCGGACGCCCATTGCGGCCTGGCTGATGATCTTCGCAGCTCGAAGATATTCATTTTCGCCCAGTGCAAAGTAAACCTTGACTGGGTCGAGTTGGGAAACCGTTGTGAGTTGGGTGGTTGGGCCCACGAGGTCGCCGATCTGTCCATTTGCAATTCCCGCAATGCCATCGATCAGAGACCGAACCTTTGTATAACCCACATTGATCTGAGCCAGCTCTACCTGGGCCTGCTGGGCCCGCACCACTGCCTCTGCCGCACGTAACGTCTGGATATCGCTGTCCAATTGGCTCTGCGCAATCGCCCGTGCCGCGGCGAGCGGCCGATCCCGATCCACGTTCTGACGTGCATCGGCTTCCTTGGCTTTCGCTTGCGCCAGTTGTCCTTGTGCTTGTTCGAGAGAGGCTCGCAGCGGCTGTGGGTCGATCTCAAAAAGGACTTGTTCCTTCTTAACGAAAGTGCCCTCTTTGTAGGTTTGCTTGATCAAGTAGCCGGTAACCTGCGGCCGGATATCCGCGTTCACAAAGCCGTCAACGTTGGCCACCCATTCTTGCATGATCGGAACGTCCCTCTGCAGCACTGGAGTCACTTCGACTCGAGGAGGAGGAAGGCTCGGCGTGCTCGGGCGTTCGCCGCAACCCGTGGCCAGCAGCAATCCCGCGACCGCCAAGACCCGAAGAATCCTTCGGATGCCTTGGGATTTTCTCTTGATTCGCATTTCCCTCGACCGCTCCTCGGAAATCGCGCGCCGAATGTTCCTGGCACAGTCAGACATACACTCCTCCTGGCAGAGCAGAACCAGCTTACAGTTGGTCGCGGACTCAAAAGTGCGAGAAATGGCACACCCCAGTTATTTCGGTCCGTGTTAAGAGACAACCAGCGTTATACTTCCGGGTGAAGGTGGCCCACCCGCCTGCTACGGCGTTGTTTGTAAGACGAGCGTCTTTTCCAGCCGAAAGTTCAAGACACTCTCCGCAGGCACCTGAACCTGTTTGCCCCGAGTGAACACCTGAGTTAGAAAGCCGCCGCCAGCACCAGCGAGAGCGCCGACGCCGGCTCCTTTGCCACCACCGAAAATCCCACCCATCAAGGCACCCAGGGCCGAACCGCCCCCTATGGTTTCCACGGTGCGCCGATTGGCGCCAACACCCCTCCGGTTTGTTTCCGCGACGTCGGAGGAGACCACCTGATATTGCTTCTTGCCGACGCTAACGGAATATAGATCGAGAACCAATTCCGGACTGTGCATGAAGCCGCCAGACGAAATTTTGCGGACGATCAGCTGCGCACTCGATCCGGCTGGAATGGCGACTCGGCCCGCGGTGTCCTGAATGTCCCCGGTAATCGACGCCGAGTAAGTTTGGCCGTCATAGGATTTGGTTGAATCGATCGTTTCGCCTGTCTGTATGGTCAGGTCAGTGCCAATGGGAATCACCAATGCGGCGCTTGAAACCGGCCAGGGCGCCGATCCCAGGCTATTGAAGACAATCGCGTCGATATCGCTGGTTGGGAACTGGTACTTGATGCCGAGCGCATCCTGAAATGTGACTGGATTCGACCCGGTGAAGTGGCCCGAGTAACTCCTTCCGCCGCGCAACGCGACCGTATCACTTGAGGCATTGAAAGCGAGAGATTGTACATCTTTCGCGGGGAACTGATACAGGATTCCCTGCCCATCGGTGAAGGCGACAGTCTCCAGGCCACATTCGCCCGAATAACTGCTCCCGTCTCGCAAAATGATCGTGTCCGCAGACGCAAGCGTTGCGAACGAGAAGCACACCGTAAAGAGCAAGCAGCAAAGTCCTTTCATCTCATCTCTCCTTCGTGATTGGCATTGCGTCAGACTTGGAAAACTCCCTTCCTCTGGACTGCGCCGCAGCTTTCGATTCGCGCAAGCGCAACCTTCTATTTGTCCTTTGCACAATGTCCCAAACCTAACCTAAGGGATCCTTCAAACGCGCTCGCAAATCTACTCGAAAGTCTTCCGCGAAGGAAAAACTACCTCAGCGCTACCTCGGTTGCACGCTCAGCGCTACCCCGGTTGTGTGGGCACAGCATGCTTTTCCAATGACGAGGGACAGTTAGAGCACCGCTGATCCCACCTTGCATTGTTCTTGCTCTGACGCGAATTCTTAGAAGCGCCACACTGCCTGGCTCTTCACCCCTGATTTTGTCAATGCCTGTTACCTCCGAGCATCCGCCGCCCGGCCGTCGAAATTTGCATTCTGGACGGCGCTGCTGTTGACCATTGCCGCCAGAACGGCCTGTAATGATTTTTGGAGATGGATTTCGGTGAGGTGCCCAGCTCGTTCGCCATCGCCTTTCTCAAGGGCCTCGACGATATTCTTGTGATCGTCAGACATTGTGCGAATCTGAGCTGGCATCGATAAGCTCACATGGATAATGCGACGCGTCTCTTCCATTGCCTCAAGAATCGCTCGGAACAGCGAGTCGTTCCCTGAAGCCCGGGCAATTTCAAGATGGAATTTCTCGTTCGCCATGATCCACTCGACTTGACCCATCCGATCGTCGATATCGAATGTCGTGATCTTATCGTCAAAAGACCTAAGCCGGACTGGATCCACGCGTCCCGCTGCCAGCCTAGCAGCTGCGGATTCGAGTATGATTCGTAGTTCCAAAAGATCTTTCACAGATTTCATCGTAAGCGGAGCCACAATGTACCCTTGGCGCGCGCGAGGGGTAACGAGTCGCTCGCGCGACAGCGCCGCCAGCGCCCATCGTATGGGAGCTTTGCTTACGTCATAGCGATCTGCCAGCTGGCTTTCACTGCAAGACTCGCCGGGAGCGAAAACGCACGTGAGGATGTCATTTTTTATCCGTGCGTAAATCTGCTCCTTGAGAGGTACATCAACCTTTGGGGCGGCGCTCTGGGTACCGCTGGAGTTGTTTCGAATCCCACCGCTCCTGACTCTTACTCGCGCTTTTACTCTCTGCACTGGGCCTTCTTTCTTACCGCATCCCATTGATCGATCAGTTGATAGACTGACTCTTCGACACTTCTTTTGTGATAATGCCCTTTCATTCGTGACATGTCAATAATAAAATGAAAAATAATATTTGACATTAGTGACATGTCATGCCAAATTAACTATTGCATTTGTGACATGTCACGCACAATTAGGAGGATGTTGTGAAAAAAATGGACGCGGCGCGGAGCCTAGCTGTTCTTGCTCTAGGCAGTCAGGATGTGTTTCATGCGACAGACATATAAGTTCAGCGCGATTTTGTTGTTGATCACGCTGGTAGTTTTGCCGGACTTCGGTCCGCTTCTTTCGGCGCAGACAACGGTCCCGACACCGCAAGAACTGGATCAGTTGCTGGCTCCGGTCGCTCTTTATCCAGATTCTCTGCTGTCTCAGATCACTACGGCCTCGACAAATCCGCAGGAAATCCTGGATGTGAATTCCTGGTTGCAGCAGCACCCTGGTCTGACGGGCACCGCGCTGACCGATGCGGCTCAGAGTCAGGGATTCGATCCTGCATTTATCGCCCTGGTGAATTTCCCTCAAGTGCTGGAGATGATGGCGGAGCACATCGACGATTACGCCGCCATCGGAGAGGCGTTCACGGCTGATCAGGGAGCTGTGACGGAGTCGATTCAGCGATTGAGGGCTCAGGCCTATGCCGCTGGTGCGCTTCGCAGCAATGCGCAGCAGACGGTCGAGGTGCAGCAACCGGCAGGCCAGACTGTGTATGTAATTCAGCCGGCGAATCCGCAAGTCGTCTATGTGCCGCAATATGACCCCACCGCAGTTTACGTTCGGCCTGCCTCCAGCGGCGTCGTTGCGACATCGATGATCACTTTCGGAGTGGGGATCGGGATTGGCGCTCTGCTCGTTACGAACCACCCTTGGGGATGGGGCGGATGGGGATGGAACTGGGGAGCGCGACGCGCCTATTACAATCACGGCTATTGGGGCGGTTGGGGGCCGAATCCTTATCGTCCGCCGCACAACTATTATCGCGGACGACCGATTGTGTGGGCCAACCGGCCAGGTTATCGCGGCAACTGGGGCTACCGTCCGCCTCACTATCGCCCGCCAAATCGTCCGGGGAACAACCATCCCGGAAATCGGCCCGGCGGACACCGCCCGGCACCGACACCAAGGCCCAACGCGGGCACACCAAACCGGCCGGTACGGCCAAGTCCGACGAAACCGGCACCGCCAAATCGCACTCCTGGACAACCGAGCCGACCCGAAAATCCGGATCGGCAAAGACCGAACCGGCCTACCACGCCTGACCGAACGAGGCCAGCGCCACCGAACGGAACGCCAAGACAGCCGAGCCGCCCTGCAAACCCGGACCGCCAGAGACCAGGCCGACCCGAAACACCGGACCAAACGAAACCGGGACAGCCGAACCTAACTCCCGGGCAGCCGAGACCTGGGAATCCGGATCGGCAAAGGCCGAGTCGACCCGCTCAGGCCAAACCAGCACGACCGGATCGATCTCGCGCAGGCAATTCGCGGCCGCGATCTTAACCGGAGGATCGCTCGGAGTCGCAACTTTCGTTCCGAGTGGCAACTCGTTAGAAAGCAGTGCGCTTGCAAAGAATTCGAAGATCCCGACTGCCGGGAAACTCATGAAGGTTCGTGACCACGATTCGACGGTCGAGGAAGAGCTCCATGGAACCGCGAAAATGCACAACCGTTAGCGCAGTGGGCGCAAGACCGGCACGCCGCCCGAGAGAAAGGCGAGCTCCCCTCGCATTCCACACGCTACTGGAGCGTCTGCTGGTGGTCCTTGGACTGGTGCTGCTTGCCGTCTATGTGGCAGCGAAGATTCATGGGGCCGTTTTGTCCCGAGCTGCGGTGCAGCGATTTGAAGAACTCAAGCAAGCGGTCCCAGGCAACAACTCCCCCGGCGATGCGGCACTTATTGTGTCGGTCAGAGAGGAACCACGAACAAGATCGAATCCTGAACTTGTCTCGCGGTCGAAGGGGCGCAGTAACGGCTAGGGAATCAAGTCATTCGCTTGAAGCACGCTGCGCCTTCGAAAATGGCGTTGGCAGATTCCCAAAAGGGTGTTGTGGTCCAGGCACTTCGTGCTATGCCCCGCGGAGCTGTTACGAATGACATTGTCAGGCAGATCTCTGAGGTCCTACCGGCTAAGGACAAACAAAAATTGAATCGGTTACCGCGTGCTGTTCCTGACTGGACGCGGCCACTCGTAAAAAGGATTTCCTCGGAGTAGCGATGGATCAATTCGCAAAGAAGCTACCTGTAGAGCGCGAACCTTTTTTCACTGAAGCTGCTGCTCGGAGGGGAATTCTCTCGCTCATCGTCGAAAAGGACTTCTGGGTGACTTGGTGCCTCAAACGTGTTTTTGAGATGAAGGACATCCCAGGGCACATATTCAAAGGCGGGACGTCACTATCGAAGGTGTATGGGTTGATAAACCGATTTTCAGAGGACATCGACATATCAATTGACCGCTTTGGACTTGGCTTTGCCGGTGAGAGGGACCCGGCGCAAGCGGGTTCACGCAAGAAACGAGAAAAATTGACCGACGATCTAAAGCATACGTGTGCGAACTTTATAGCAAACGAGAGCGAAACTTGTGGAGGTATTCTCGTTCACATTCGTTCTTCTCAATGCAGGCCGAGCACGCTCCACAGTTCAGGCCTGCCGCCCGCCAAATCTGCTTGAGCTTTTCTAGGAGTGTGTCCGAGTATTCGGAATTGACTTGTTTCGACCACTACCTGTTGTGGTTCTGCGCGAAGCGGGCCACAACATGTCAGCCGACGAATGATTTCTCGGACAGACTCCTAGCATGTGATTATCGGGGTTACCGTTCTTTGTTGCGAAGACCAGCCGATGTTTCCGTTTGTAGGTCTGCTCCGAGAAGATTTTCTTGACTTCCAGGTTACTCATGAGCCAGGGAGGTACGGGGACGGTTCTCTCTTCATGATCTTTTATCACGAAGTCGTACTCTGGTTTGGGCGTGACTTTAATGGTGTAGTTTTTCCAGTCGAGGTCGGCCCAAGACAGGAAACGAACTTCGTCTTCCCGGAAACCTGTTAGCAAGAACGTTCGGAAGAGAATCTGCTCAGCCGTCCAGCGTGGCACACATGCGTTAAAGAACGTTCGCAGCTCTTCTGCAGTGTAAATTTCCGGTTCTCGATCAGTCACCCCGAGCCTGGTGTCTCTAGTCGTGATTATCCCTTCACCGGGCTTGAGCTTGAGGGAATCCCTGTACCACTGGCTTATTCGAGTGAGCTTGTTTCCCGCGGTTCGGGCTGAATTCATCTCGTTGTCGAGCAGCCATTTCCGATACTCAAGAAGATCCTTTCGGGTGAGATCAACGACGTTGATGCGGTGTGGTCCGTCATTCAAGTTCCATTCCTGAAATTGGCGCAGCGTGTGCTCGTAGAGCTCATGGGTTTCCGGGCGATTTGAGAGTTTCACGTCTTCCAGCCACCCGTGTGCGGCTGCCTTTATGGAAAGTACCGGCGTATCGATTTGTTTGACCGGTATCCCTTTGGCTCGCGCTGTCAAATATGTCGATTCAAAATCGGCGGCGTTGACGGCGTCTTGCGCATTTGGCCCGATCTTTTTCCAAATCTCTCGGTCGGCTTCATAGCGGTGGAGGTAGAAGTTTCCCTCGGGGTGATGTTCTTCTTTGCCTTTAACGATCACCCAATCAGACTTGATCTTTCCGTTCTTTCCAATGGAGGGTTTGCAGTAGCGCCACTTCTTGCCGATACGAACGTACTTCCAGACGGATACGCGTCTGTTCATGGGCGAATCCTTTCCGCCCTTGGAACGTATCCCGGAATACTAGGGGAGTACTAGATGAGTATTCTCTAAGTAACTAGGCATATGAGCCCGGCGATGATTTAATGGGCCCATGCCTTTTCAGAGGAGACGTGGGCTCCTGGTCTTCAGCGAAGACGAGCAGCGCATGTTGGAGCGTCTCCGCAAGTCGCGCACTGAGGAGAAAAGGCGTACAGTGCGGGCGGCGATCTTGCTGGACTCCTTTGCCGG
>JASHOU010000045.1 GCA_030038475.1 Terriglobales bacterium
ATTGAAATTCCGGGAGATATTCTCGAGGTCGAACGCAACGACATGGGATTGGCGCGGGAGTGGCGCGAGGCAACGCGTTGGGCTTTCCGCGAGGCGATCAAGGCAGGCTTCTTTGTAGGTGAGTTCTGCCGCTCGATTCGTGGACAACAAGGACCGGGAGCCTATCTGCTGCAGAAGGGTGAAGTGAGCGAGATGGTTCCGGAAGCAGCGGTTAGCAATTAGAAGTTGGCGATCAGCCTTTAACTCTACCAGGTAGCTCACCCAGCTGCCGACTCTAAAGTGCAAAGGATTAAGGTGAAGGCTATCGGCTGGAGCTTGCTTCGATCTGGTGTTGCTCGCGCATCTGCTGCAGGAAGGTTTCAACCGGCGCCTCGAATTGCCGGCGAAATAGAGCGACGAGCGCATCCTCGTTTTGATTTTGAGGATCGGCGTTTTGAGGACCGTGGTTTTGAAGACCATGGTTTTGAGGTTCGCCGCTCGCCCCCTGAAACGCGGCCGTGTTTTCCTCGGTAACGGCCAGTTCCAATCCGTCGGGTTCAACCTGAAATTCGGGAGTTTTGTCAGGGTGTGCACGCAGAGCGGCAGTCATGCGCTGCGCCTGCTCACGCTGCTCGGTCGTGCTCCGCAATAATTCCACTCCCATACCGAATTCGGGGTGCATAACCAGTACCAGGCCACTGGCGCGGGCTTCGGCCGAGGCTGTCCTGAAGGTCAGGCTTACGCGTGTGCCCCTGGGAAACGGTGAAGCGGTCGTCAGATAACAGCCCGCAGAGCTGAGTTGGGCGAGGCGGCAATTGACCGGGGGATCGTCAGGTTCCTGCTCAGGAAGTTGTTTGCTCAGCCACTGCCGCAGGGTATAGCGTTGTTCGTCGGTGGCGTTCTTGAAGCGGACACCGGCCTGCTGACCCGCACCTTCCCAAGCCACTTCTCCGTGAAGTTCGAGGGTGCCGTCGGTGCCCGGTAATTTGAGCGAAAAGCGAAGAGAACTTTCTTTCGCGACACTGCTGGAAAACTGCATCATCATGCCGCCTTCGCAAATATCTATGCTCTTGCCTTTGTATTGGCGTGCGCCGAAGCACTCGACCGGAATCTCGACCGGAACGCGCAACTGCAGCCGGCGTTCCCGCTTCATCAGAGCCCGCACTGCGCGGAAGCTAGCCTTGGCGCGTTCCACCGCAAACGGTTTGTGGAGAACAAAATGCGCTCCCATCTCAAAGCCGCCTTTGAGCCCCACCGGGCCCTCGACCACCACAATCGACAGAGCGCGTTTGTTTACGGGAGCAGCCTTAGCAGCCGCCAGGGCATCATGAGCCTTCGCAATTACACCATCCACGATGATGGCTTCGAATCGCTGGCGAGTAAGACGCCGGATGGCATCTTCGGCGACCCCGAAGTCCTCGACCTCAATTTCCATGTCGCTGAGCACGCGGCGCAAAATCCGCACCGTTTTCTCGTCGGAGCTCAGCAATAGGCACTTCAGATTCATGGTTTGCGTACGATTCAGATCACGTTGCGCGATGCCGGGTCCTGGCCGAGACGGATGAGATTCAGGAGAAAGTTAAGTCTCCGCACTCGATCAAGGGAGGGACCGACCAGTTTGTGATCGACTGGCTGGAGTGCTTCCCGCTTCGCACTTCCTCACTGCACTCTAAAGACTACGACTTTCCGCGGTCAATGCAATGGCCCAATATCGCGGTTACCACAGTCACCATCGTTTAGGGCATGGATCGTGATTATCGGCATTGTTTTCTGTCGCTTAGTAGCGTCTCCCGAGCCCGTAACGAACTTGGGGCGCTTTTGTCTTCGAGTTGGTTGCAAATGACTGCGCACAAAGGGGATATGACAAAAGCACACGAGCAACCACTTTTCTGTTGACTTATTTTGCAAAACCTATTATTATCAACAGCTTCCATAGAGGCCGAGGGGCTCGAATCTGTGGCTGGTTTTCCTTCTTACCCATGAATCCCTTGGGCGCTCCCTGGAATCAAACAGGGTAGGTAGCAAAGTCCTGATTCCAAAAGAGGGTATATTTTTCATGGCTAAGCGACGCGGAAACCCAAACTGGGGCAAGCCAGAGCCCATTGGCCCGGTCATCCCCACAGTCACCGAATTCGAGCAAGTGGTGCACGAGTACAAACTCTCCCCCGACCAGTATTTGCGTTCAACGCGTCTGCGGGAGTGGGCTCGCCGGAACAAGAATTCGAAATACATCCCCGAGCCTTTGCTCGAAGCTTGGGGCTTCGAAATCGAATCCACCCTGTAACCGCAGGGTTTGGATCATGATCATAAGAGGGTCGCTTCAGGCGGCCCTTTCTTATTGGGCCGACTGTAACTGGGCTGACTGACAACTATGACTGATTCTGCCTTTACCGACGTGCCCACTGCGGTCGAAGAAATTCGTGCCGGTCGCATGATTGTTGTCGTTGACGACGAGGATCGCGAGAACGAAGGCGATCTTACGCTGGCGGGCGAGAAAGTTACGCCAGAAGCCATTAATTTCATGGCCACACACGGACGCGGCCTGGTGTGCCTCGCCATGACCGAAGAGCGCCTCGACCATTTACGTATAGGTCCGATGACGAGTGAGAACACTTCGCAATACGGTACGGCTTTCTGCGAAGCGATCGATGCTCGCTTGGGCGTAACTACAGGCATTTCGGCTTACGACCGTGCCCACACCATCAAGACGGCCATCGATCCGGCAACGCGACCCTCAGATCTCGCGCGTCCAGGCCACGTTTTTCCCTTGCGGGCGCGTAAAGGCGGAGTTCTTGTCCGCGCAGGGCAAACCGAGGCTTCCGTGGACTTAGCGCGCCTGGCCGGCATGGTGCCGGCTGGCATCATCTGCGAAATCATGAAAGACGATGGCACCATGGCGCGGGTGCCGGACCTGATCGAGTTTTGCCGCACGCATGAAATGAAAATGCTTACCGTCGCCGAGCTGATCCGTTATCGCATGCAGCATGAGCGCTACGTGCACCGCGTGGGCGAAGCGATGGTCGAAACCAAATATGGAGAATTCCGCCTGATTGCCTATGAGAGCGAAGTCGATGGTGGCGACTCGCACCTGGCGTTAATCCGCGGCGATATTGCCGATTCCTCCGAGCCGGTCCTGGTCAGAATGCACGCGCACTGCCTGCTTGGCGACGTTTTCGGCGCCACGGGGTGCGACTGCAATCCGACGTTAGAAGGTTCACTCCAGAGAATCGCCGAAGAAGGCCGTGGCGCACTCATCTATCTGCACCAGACTTCCAAAGGCTTCTCGGCAGAAAAAATCGGGGATCAGTCATTCCTGACCTTTCACCGCGAACGCAGCCTGCCGTCGTTGCCGGAGAGCGAGCGCAAGATTCACCGTGAAATCGGCCTGGGAGCGCAGATTCTTTCGGATCTGAATTTGAAGCGCATTCGCCTGCTGACGAATCACCCGCGCAGAGTGGCGGCATTGGAGGGTTTTGATATCGAGATCGTCGAGCAGGTCCCGGTAAAGTTAGCCATTACGAAAATCCATCCTATGTGAGGAAAACCTAGAACGGTTTTCGCGGTGTAATCTCCTCGTCTTTTATAAAAAATTGCGCTGAGCATTGCGACGAGCCGCAGATCGTAGGCAGGAGTCCCGCCATCTGCCGGCGCGTAATCAAGCCCAGCGTGCCGCACGAGGGGCACGAGAGCACCGCCCAATAGGGATCTTCTTTCTCTCCTACTTCGCCCGCATTCTCCAGTACGAACACGGTGCCGGGTTCCATCTGTTCGGGAATCCACTCGCTGAGAATGCTCAATTCACCGATCATGATTGTCTCCCCTCCGGTGCTCAACCCGTCAGTTGCTCTCCGCTCCGCCCCGCGTCTACGCCAGACGCGCCCGCCGTAAAGCACGAACTCGTTCCGATCCCGCAGATTTTTTTCGCGCCTGGATTTCCGCTCGCACCCGCCGAACTTCGTCACTCAGGCATATATCGAACATCGGCTGTCGCGAGTTTTTCAGCAGATCGACAACCTGCCGTGCTGAGGTTCGCAGATAAAGATGACTGCCATCGCTCAGCAGGTGATATTCCGACGCGGCCCGCACCGTCGCCGCCAGGCTCGTTCCAAACTCCCGCTGCAGGAATGCAATCACCTTGCGCACGCGCTGTAGTGAAAATCCCCGCCGCCGCAATTGGCAGATGACCGCAACTGTAACCAGTTCGTCCCAGCTGTAGATGCGGCGATGTCCCTTGCGCGCCGGGGCAACGATCCTGCGTTCATCCCACCATTGCAGCTGGCGCGCGCTGATTCCGGTCAGCGCAATCACGTCGTTCGATGTGAATTGTCGTTGCATCTGAGTGCATTCGGTTGCGGTGCTTTTTGTTTCAAACAAGAGAGTAAATAAATGTTTGAAACATTTTAGGGGTTAGAAGTGAAAAATCAAGCAAGGATTTGCTCTGAGTTTTATTGACTATGCGGGTACGCCTCAGCAATAGCTTTGGGTTGGACAGCCGCATCCAGCTGTTCGGCGAGCGCAGGCAGTCCCTCCGTTTGAACCTTCACCGCTTCTGGCATTACTATGAAACGAAACGAAAATCTTTTTCCGGGGCCATCGAATTGATGATTCACAGAATGTGTGTGCGTGCCGCACTGCTTGCCTGCTTCGTCGGATTAACGATCACATCAACTTTCGCGCAACAAAAAGAGCGTAATCGCCCACCTGACGCTGCGCAAAAAAGCACAGCGGCTGCATCCACGCCCGTGGCGACCGAAGCGAAAAGCAAAGAAGAAAAGAACGAAGGCGACCCGTTGTTCAAGGGAATGCAGTATCGCTCCATCGGCCCGTTCCGCGGCGGCCGCTCGCTCACCGCGGCGGGAATTCCCGGCGATCCGAGCACTTACTATTTCGGCGCGACCGGCGGCGGAGTGTGGAAATCGACCGACGGCGCTAATACCTGGGTTTCAATTTTCGACAAAGACGGTTCGCCCGCCATCGGCAGTCTCGCCGTCGCCGCCTCCGATCCAAACGTCGTTTACGTAGGCACTGGCGAAGGCTGCCTTCGCGGCAATATCTCGCAGGGCGACGGAGTCTGGAAGTCGATCGACGCGGGAAAGTCGTGGAAGAATGTTGGCCTCAAAGACACGCGCGCAATCGGCAAAGTCATCATCAATCCGCACGATCCCAACATCGTTTTTGTTGCTGCACTCGGCCATCCCTTTGGCGCCAACGCCGAACGCGGCGTTTTCCGCACGACCGACGGCGGCAAAACCTGGGAGAAAGTTCTCTTCAAAGACGAAAACACCGGCGCTATCGACGTTGCGTTCGATCCGCACAATCCCAATATTTTGTTTGCCTCGCTATGGCAGGCTCGGCGCACGCCCTGGTCGCTCGAAAACGGCGGGCCGGGGAGTGGAGTCTACCGCTCCACCGACGGCGGCGCCACGTGGAAAAAGCTTGAGGAACACGGGCTTCCGAAGGAACCCTACGGGCGAGTCGGCATCGCCGTGGCGGCGAATTCCGAGCGCGTCTACGCGCTCATCGAAGCGAAAGACGGCGGGCTTTACCGCTCCGACGATGGCGGCGACACCTGGGATCTTGTCAACGGCAGCCACGGCCTGTTGCAACGGCCGTGGTACTACATGCACGTGATCGCCGACCCGCAGGACGCGAATACCGTCTATGTGGCGGATGTTGAGTTTTTCAAGTCGACCGACGGCGGGCGCAACTTCAATAAAGTAAAAGTTCCGCACGGCGACAATCACGGTCTGTGGATCGATCCGAAAAATAACCGGCGCATGATCGCCTCGGATGACGGCGGCGTCACGGTCAGCCTGGATGGCGGCGTTTCGTGGACGCGGGAAGACAATCAGCCGACGGCGCAGTTCTACCACGTGGTTACCGACACGCGAACGCCATACTACGTGTATGGATCGCAGCAGGATAATTCGAGCGTGGCCATTGCCAGCCGCAGCGACGATGGCGCGATCGGCCGCGACAACTGGTATCCGGTCGGAGGTGGGGAAGCGGGCTATATCGCGCCCGATCCGCGCGATCCCAACATCGTCTACGCCTGCGATTACCAGGGCACCATTACGCGCTTCGACCGCCGCACCAATCAGGTCCAGAGTATCAACGTGTGGCCCGAGCTTTCCGACGGACGCGGCGCAGCCAATCTCGAGCACCGTTTTCAGTGGACCGCACCCGTCGTAGTTTCTCCGCTCGAACCCAATACGATTTACTACGGCGGCGAGCGCGTCTTCAAAACCACCGACGGCGGAATGCACTGGGAAGCGATCAGCGGCGACCTTACGCGCAACGACAAATCCAAACAGCAGGCCTTGGGCGGCGCCATCACGATTGACGA
This sequence comes from Terriglobales bacterium, assembly GCA_030038475.1. Classification (GTDB taxonomy): domain Bacteria; phylum Acidobacteriota; class Terriglobia; order Terriglobales; family Acidobacteriaceae; genus Acidiflorens. The sequence goes on from JASHOU010000045.1 coordinate 6,326, forward strand.
TACCGGCACGGAATATTACGACACCGTTTTCTCGATCGCTCCTTCGCCGTTGGCGAAAGGCCTGATCTGGGTCGGCACCGACGATGGATTAGTGCAGATCACACGCGATGAAGGAAAGAATTGGACCAACGTTACACCGAAAGATCTTGCCGAGTGGAGCCGCGTCAGTCTGGTCGAAGCGTCTCCGCATGAAGCCGGCAAAGCTTACGTCGCCGTCGATCGCCATCAGAACGACGATCTCGCTCCCTACATCTACAAGACGACCGATTACGGCGCGACGTGGACCAAGATCACAACCGGAATTCCCGACGGAGACTTTGTCCGCGCGGTCCGCGAGGACCCGAAGAAAAAGGGTCTGCTCTACGCCGGAACTGAGCGTGGCGTCTGGGTTTCCTTCGACGACGGTGGTCACTGGCGCTCGCTGCAAATCAATCTGCCGATCGTTCCGGTTCACGATTTAGTGGTCAAGAACGACGATCTGGTGTTGGCGACGCATGGCCGCTCGTTCTGGATTCTCGATGACGTCTCGCCGCTGCGGCAGATTGCAGGTTCGGGTGCCGAGACGATTGCAAGCCAGGATGTGCATCTCTACCAACCAGCGACCGCGTATCGGATGCACACTGGCGAGGCTCCCTCTCATCTGTCGTTCGCGGGAAAAAATCCGCCGAACGGCGCGGTCATTTATTACTATCTGAAGCAAGCCCCGAAGCCGGAATCGAAAGAGGAAGTGAAAATCGAAATCCTCGACGCGTCTGGCAATGTCATCCGCAAATATTCCAGCGCCAAGTCGGAGCCGCTCGACGAACCGCTCGATCCCGACGACAAAAAGCCGGAGAAACAAATCAAACCCGAGCAAGGCTTAAATCGTTTCGTGTGGGATTTGCACTACGAGGACGCCAATCGCGTGCCTGGCTATTTTCTCTGGGAGTACAACGACGGCGCTAAGGGGCCGCTGGCACTGCCCGGCAGCTATCAGGTGCGCTTGGTCGCGAATGGCAAAACTGAAACCACATCTTTTGAAATAAAACTCGATCCGCGAGTCACCACTTCGCAGGCCGATTTAGAAAAGCAGTTCAAACTTGAACTCGACCTGCGGGAAGAACTGAATCGCGTTTATGATGCAGTCAACCAGATTCAGGACGTGCGCGATCAACTGGGAGGCCTTAAAAAACGGCTTGCGCCGGGCGATGCCACCAAGGCTGTTTTCGATGGCGCAACAGCGCTCGACGCCAAGCTGATCGCCGTTCGCGATCCGCTGATTAATTTCAAAATCAGCGCCAGCGAAGATTCCCTGGCTTATGCTCCCGGAATCGACGCCAAGCTGGCGTATCTTTCGATGGCCGTAGCCGGTTTTGCCGACTCGGCCCCGACGGCCTCTGACTTCAAGGAATTCGAGACGCTGAAAAAACAGACAGACGAATTTCTCGCGCGCTGGGATGACGTTCGCAACGCGGACATCGCCAATTTTCAGAAGCTGGCGGCGGAGCAAAACATTCATCCGATCTACGTCCCGGATGTAAAAAGTGAGCGCGTGCAGGGCGGAGGTGGCGAGGAATGAACAGAAGAACGAAAGAATAACGTGAAAGCGAGGTGCCCCGGCTTATGCGGTGTGCGCGCAAGCGCCTGTCCTGAGCGAAGCCGAAGGTGTGTGATTTCGTGCCACTCTCGGGCTACACACGGCACGGCCTGAATCCAACCCACTTCCGTATAATTGAACATCAGCCATGCCCGCCTCGCTGGACTCCATTGTCGCCGCTACGCGCCAGCGCCTATCTCAGCGCAAATCGGAGTACGCATCTGCGAACGGATCGAGCCGTGCCCTGCGGGCATTGGAGGAAGCTGCCGCCGCGCACACGCCGCGCGGATTCCGAAAGCGGCTGCGCCAGGCCGCGCAAGACGGAATCGGCATCGCGGTTATCGCCGAACTGAAAAAAGCTTCTCCTTCAAAAGGCTTGATCCGCACCGATTTTGAGCCCACCGCTCTCGCCCGCGAACTGGAGCAGGCGGGCGCTGCCGCGCTGTCGGTACTGACCGACGAACAATTTTTTCAAGGCTCGCTCGATTATCTGCGCGAAGCTTCCTCCAACACGTTCCTCCCCTGCCTGCGCAAGGATTTCATCGTCGACGAATTTCAGATCGTCGAAGCCCGCGCCAACCGTGCCGACGCTATTCTGCTGATTGTCGCCGCGCTCGAGCAGAAGGAATTAGCATCGCTCGCGCGAATCGCACGATCGCAGAGTCTCGACGTCTTATGCGAAGCGCATGACGAAGCGGAACTGCAACGGGCGCTGGACGCCGGTTGCGATCTGATTGGCATCAACAGCCGCAATTTGCGAACGTTCGAGGTCAACCTTGATACGGCGTTCCGGCTCGCGAAAAAAATACCCTCTACCTGCGTTCGCGTGGCCGAAAGCGGCATCCAATCCGGCGCAGATTTGGCTCGTCTGCGCGCGGCGGGCTACGAGGCGTTCCTGATCGGAGAATGGTTGATGCGAGCCGAGCGCCCCGGCGAAGCGCTGGCAAAGTTGATGGGCGAGGCGAGAACTGCGGTCAGCGGGTAGGTGCTTTTGCTGAGAGCTGACAACTGAGAGCTGACGGCTGTGGTTATGACTTGGATCAAGATTTGCGGTGTCACCAACCTCGATGACGCACTCGCCGCGACTGATGCAGGCGCCGACGCGCTGGGCTTTGTCTTCTATCCGAAGAGCCCGCGCCATGTTACATCGGAAGCCGCAAACTCAATCATTGCCAAATTGCCGCCGCATGTCGAAAAAGTCGGCGTCTTCGTAAATTCGCCGGTCGATCATGTGCGTGACACGGTCAAGCATTCGGGCCTCACAACCGTGCAGTTGAGCGGCAACGAGAGTGTAGAGTTCAGCCGCGAGCTGAGCCAAAAGCTCGCCAATGGATCGCCTCGTCCGCTGATTTTTCGCGCCTGGCCGGCGAAGGTTTTCGATGTTCCTGCCGGACAATCTGTCGGCTGGGATCCGGTCGCGGTAGGGTTGGTGGAGCCCGACGAAGCTTACAAGGGCAAACGCGTGCACAAAATCCATGTCGCCGAAAACGGCGATCTTTTTCTGGAGACCCACGGCTTTCGCCCGGGCGTGGTTTCGGGCGTGCTGATCGATTCTTCAAGCGCAGAAAAACCCGGCGGCACCGGGCAGAAGTTCGATTGGGAGCGCATTCAGCCCTGGGCTGGAATTATCAACAGTATC
>JASHOU010000046.1 GCA_030038475.1 Terriglobales bacterium
AGCAGGATGATCCCCACGATCAATGCCACGTCCACTCGCGCCAGAGCTTCCACGACCTGACGACATTCCTCGCTTTGACCTTGTACGTGGATTACCCCGGCGACCCCGATTCCTGCCACAAGAACGATCCGCAGAACCATCCCATGGCGTCCGCCTCGACCCAGATGCGGGCTGTGCAAGCTGCAAGCATGATTGGAGGAATTAACTTCGGCGGAATTAACGTCGGGGGAATCGGCACTGGCGGAATCGGCGACTATTTAGCGGCCGCGATGTATTTTTTCGGCCTGCCGATCTACGATTGCAGCGGCCTCGTCCTCGCCCTCAACCCCACATCCACTCCTTAGCTCCTTTGCCTTTCGCGGGGCGGAATAAGCTATCCTCCGCCTCGCCAAGAATCCCGTGGGCACCACCACTGCGGAACGGCGTCACTCTCGCCTCATTACCTACGCCCGATTACTTAAGTTACTAGCGCCCTCGCCCGTAATCTCACGCGCCTTCCATACGATTGGCCGGATTCCACTCGTGCACCACCCGCTGGTTACCTGTCGCTACGCACCAAATCCCAATAACCTATTGCTGCGATGGCTTTCCGCGCACTGCTATTTTCCAAGAGCCCTGAGACCAATGCAGCCATTACAGTGGCCTGCAAGGTCACAGGCATTCGTGTCGAAATCTGTTCCGATATTTTTACCGCCATCGAAAAAGGCAAGACCCAGGCTTTTTCCTGCGTCATTGCAGACTGGGCCGACCAACCCGAGGCTAGCTTCCTGTTGAAGCGCGCGCGTGAATCCGCCTCGAATCAGAACACCGTGGCTATCGCCATCGTCGACAACGAACCCACGGCCGCGGACATGCGCGACAACCGCCTCGATTTCCTCGTCTATCGCCCAGTTTCCGCGCAGGAAGCCGAAGCGGTGCTGAGCAAGGCATGCGAGAAAATGCAACCCGCGAGCGCAGCCGATGTTACCGAGCCGCCCGAGGAAGACAATACGCCAAGCAGAGCAGCAATTCCTGATGCTGACGAACCCGGGAGCACCGAGCAGCCTCAGCCAGAAGGTTTCTCCGAATCGCTGGCAGCAGAAGAAAATAATCCCGCCGAAATTACCGGCGACGACGGTACAGAGGAACCTCACCACTACAGCCGCTCGGTATCGTTCGCCGGAGTTTGTGCTGTCGCGCTCACGCTTGCGGCGGTCTTTTGCCTATGGCGAGCGCGCGACACCATAGTGTATTTGTCGCGCACGCCAGAGGGAAAAATGCAGGTTTTGCGCGAGTCGGTGGCGGCGCTTTTCTATCAGAACCCGAGCGCTGCGCTGCCGGTGGGCTCCGTCGCCAGCGATACTCACGACGATGCCTACTTCAGCCGAGTCCCCGCTGCTCCCGAATCGCAAACAGCTGCGCTCCAGGTTGTCGCTACCGAGTCCACGCTGCCTGATAGCCACATGCCTTTGTCGAAGGCCGCCGACCTTCCGCTCCCCGCACCCGTTTTGGCGCCTCAGGAATCGGCCCCGGTTCGCGTGGAACGCGCCGCCATTCCACAAAGCATGCGCGACTCGCCGCCGATTGCGCCACCCGTCGTGGTCACTGTCAGTCCTGCGCAGATGATGCCCGTTTCCGCGCCGCAGACGCAGCCAATTCCGCAGCCCACCAGCGAACCGGTAACCATCAGCGAAGAAACGGCCCGAGCCTTGCTCATCCACACCGTCAATCCCGCCTATCCTCCCGAAGCCTTAGCTCAGAAACTTCACGGAGCGGTCGTTCTGCAGGCGCTCGTCGGGCGCGACGGCAGCATCCAGGATTTAAAAATTGTTCGCGGATATTTTGTTCTCGGACGGGCCGCGATCGCCGCGGTCAAACAATGGCGCTTCCAGCCCTACACGCTCGACGGCCACGCCGCCTCCACCCAAACCCTCATCACCATCAACTTCACCTATCCACCCGGATAGCGACGGCGCGCCGCTCCTCTAGTGGTGTTCCGCCGCCTTGTGTTCCTCCGGCACATCCCCCGTGGCGCTCACCACCGTCGATTTCTTCCAATATTCCTGCACCGCCGACGGCAGTTTGTCGACGCGGGTGAGAAACGCCACAACCTTCCACAGGTCTGGATCCGAGAGCGTCTTATCCCACGCCGGCATCCCCGTGTATCGCACACCATTGTGCACCACGTAGTAGACGTGCCACTCCGGATCATCCGGCGGGTCGAGAATCAGGTTCGGAGCCGGCGGATAGAACGAATGCCCAAGCGCGATGGGCTTCCGATCCAGTCCACCGTGGCATTGGGCACAATTCATTGTATAGATCTTCATGCCATCGATCAGATTCTCATCCGTCGGCGGCACAGGATTATTCACCCGCGGCGCTTGCCGATCCACCGAATTATCGAGTGCGCTCATCGCTAGATGGCGCTCCATCTGCGGAGGAGTGCTATTCGCTGTGGTGGGCAGGAATCCCAGCAGGGCAAGACCGATACCGCCAATCACCAGAACCAGAATGGTGACAACAATCCCCAAAACGAAGTTGCGCATTTCAGATCCTCGGAGTATTCGCGTCTACGGTAGGTCGGGCAACCGGCGCAAGTCAACTCGCGCGTATCAGTCGGCGTTCACCAACCCGCTTTTATTCTACCTTCAATGACGCGGCCACCGAACCGGTGCGGCCGCTCAAGCTGTCGCGCACCTCCGTGACCCCCGTGCCCTCTGTGGTTCAAGCCTTTGTTTGGATAGTTAATCAGACCGCGCCCATCGTCAATAAGCCCGCAGCTTTCGCGCCTCGCGCACCACATCCGCCACTTTGGGCAAAAAAAACTCCTCTTGCGGAGGAGAAAACGGCACCGGCGAATCGAGCGATGTGATCCGCACAATCGGCCCATCCAGATCGTCGAACGCCTCTTCATTAATGATCGCCGAAATCTCTCCTGCCAATCCTCCCGTGCGCGAGTGCTCGTGCAGAATAATCACTTTGTTCGTCTTCTTCACCGTCGCCGTAATCGCCGCCCGATCGAGCGGCGCAACCGTGCGCAAATCCACCACCTCGACTTCAATCCCTTCCTTGCTCAAAATCTCCGCCGCTTCCAGCGCCACATACAGCATCGCCGCGTAAGTAATCACGCTAAGGTGGTGTCCTGCCCGCGCCACCCGCGCCTCGCCAATCGGCACCACATAATCGTCCGCCGGAATCTCTTCCTTGACCCTGCGATACAGATATTTGTGCTCGAAAAAAATCACCGGATTATTGTCGCGGATCGCTGCTTTGATCAATCCCTTGGCATCGTAAGCCGTCGCCGGGCAAACCACCTTCAGCCCCGGAGCATGCACAAACCACATCTCCGGATTCTGCGAGTGGAACGGTCCGCCATGCACATTCCCGCCGCTTGGCCCGCGAATCACCAGCGGCGCCGGCGCGCCCCACCGGTAGTGCGCCGACCCAACCATATTGACGATCTGATTGAACGCGCACCCGATAAAATCCATGAACTGGAACTCGGCCACCGGCCGCATTCCCGTCAGCGCCGCGCCAAACGCCGCGTCCACAATCGCCGACTCCGCAATCGGAGTGTCGATCACCCGCTCCCGCCCAAAGCGGTCGATGAATCCATCCGTGACCTTGAACGCCCCGCCATAAATCCCAATATCCTCGCCAATACAAAACACGGAAGGATCGCGCTCCATCTCCTCCCAAATCCCCTGCCGAATCGCTTCAAGATAGGTTGTGCTGGGCATAGATACGAAAGTCTATCAAGAGTTGGCAAGGGACAGTAAACGAGCGTGGCGGGCCAGTCTGAATTTTGCGTTGAGTGAGCACCGCTTCACAGACCGCAGAAAACTCACCAATCTCAAATTCTTTTCCTGATTCCGCTTGACAATCTCGGATTCCAGGGCATACTTTCAATGCAATTTTCGGCAAGCGGAAGAATAGACTCACCAGAGTCTGTGTCCGAGGGACTTCCGCACGTCGGCTTCTCCAAGAATTCGGAAGAATGGTCTGCACCGAAGTGCGCAATCAGCCTTCGCGCCCAAGCAGACGCGTAAGTGCGTCTTCTTAGACGACGCTGTCTGATTTCTCGATGCAACGTGCACTCGAAAAGGAGGAATGAAGATGCCGATCGATCTGCGTGATCTGCCCCAAATCATTACCGCAATCGGGGGATTGGGAACTGCGGCCTTTGGGTTGGTAGATGCCAGCAAGGCGCTCGGCGGCGGAGTCAATCACATCGGCTTCCGCGCCATCAAGGCCACGGTTGCGTCTTTGACGCCCGGTACGCCCTCCAACGCTCTGTCCCAGGAAAGGATAGTACAGACGCTTAAAGCGAACTGGTTCAACGGAACTGATTTAGACAGCCAAAAATCCATTGCCAAGTCGTTGATCAAGCTGAACCTCAATGCGGCCAACGCCGAAAAATTAGCGGGTACCGTCGGCGTAGACCCGGATACCCTCAAATCTGTCGCCACCAAAATCACAGCAGGAACGCCGCTTATCACTACCGAGAGCGACGTCTACGCCCGTTTCGATCTGATCCTGACTGCCATCCTCGACGAGGTTTACCAGCGCTCCGACGACGTCTACCGCAACTGGACCAGAGCCATAGCGGGAATAGTAGCCATCGCGCTCGCGGTCGTCGGCGGACTCCAGCTGAATCCGCCGGTCCCCATCCCGCAATCGGTAATAATCGGCCTTCTCGCCACGCCTCTCGCTCCCATCGCAAAAGATCTTTCCTCCGCCTTGGCGACCGCTGTCAACACGATGCAACTTGTGAAGAAATAGGAGAGCCATGACCCGATTTCTTGACGTGCGTGCCGATCCCGTTGGAGGCGGTCTGGCTACTGCGGTGGCTGTCAATCAGGGCACAGCCATCGCTAACTACCAGAGCTACGACAGCAACCAGTTGCTTGCCGATATTCGCGGTCGGAATGTTTTTATAGGAACGCACGGCTACAACGTCGACCGTGCCGATGGAATTTCCTGTCTCTCCAATTGGGAGGGCTTGCTTCAACTCGATGAACCGTCGATTTTCATCGGTCTGCTCTGGCCCGGTGACTCCATCTGGCTCCATGGACTTGACTATCCCGAGGAGCCCAGAATCGCGAATGACGCTGGCGAAAACCTGATTGCTCCTTTTCTCGACAAGAACTTTACCGACGCTGCCAGCGTCTCATTCGCCTCCCACAGTCTCGGAGCCCGTGTTGTTCTTCAAACGATTTCCAATATGTTCCTGCCTGTCCGCCGGGCCACCATCATGGCTGGTGCTATCGACGACAATTGTCTCAATAAAGAATTCAAGGACGTGCCCGCCAAGGTTGGAATTATCTCCGCCCTCGCCTCCAAGAAGGATGGTGTGCTCTCCGGGCTTTTTCCCCTAGGCAACCTGATCGGAGGCATCATTGCCGCCGGCCATCCCTGGTGGCGTTCGGCTCTTGGCCACTCCGGACCCGCCAATCCCAAGCCCGCGAATTTCGAGTCTCCCTTCCAAATCCCCGACAACTGGAATTACGGCCACCACGACTACCTCCGCGTCGATCCCCCTCCGCCCCCATTGATCCCCGTGCCCCAGAATGTTCCGCCTAACGGATCACCGCTTCCCGCGAACGGAGCTATCGGCTGGCAGGAGGCATGGTCTGCTGCATTCTGCTCCACCCGCTTTCGCTAGAAAATCTCGGGGCGCAGCACGCAGGCCACGCTCCGATGCCTTACAATCCCCCTCGATGACGGTAGCCGTTCGTTCCTTTGCCAAGATCAATCTCGGCCTCTACATCGGCGCCGCCCGCGCCGACGGATTCCATCATCTG
>JASHOU010000047.1 GCA_030038475.1 Terriglobales bacterium
GGTGTCGGGAAGACCAAGATCGACAGCAACGCAAGTCGCGATGTATCACCCTAGGGCAGGCATGTTTTCCTGAGACCTGACACTGACACCTAAGACTCTCCGCTACAGCTTTAGCTTCCGCAGGCGCAGCGAGTTCGTGATTACTGAGACCGAACTGAGGCTCATGGCGGCGGCGGCAAGGATCGGGCTGAGAAGCAGGCCGAAGACGGGATAGAGCACGCCGGCCGCAATCGGCACCCCGATCGAGTTGTAGAGAAAAGCGAAGAACAGATTCTGGCGGATGTTGCGCATGGTCGCGTGACTGAGCTTGCGGGCGCGCAGGATGCCTTCAAGGTCTCCTTTAAGCAGGGCGATGCCGGCGCTTTCGATGGCGATATCGGTTCCGGTGCCCATCGCGATGCCGACGTCAGCTTGCGCGAGGGCAGGCGCGTCGTTAATGCCATCGCCGGCCATGGCGACGATGCGGCCCTGTTGGTGGAGTTTGCGCACGATTTCCGATTTCTGCGCCGGCAACACCTGCGCCTCAAAGCGGTCGATGCCGAGAGAGCGCGCGGTCCGCCACGCTGTATGGCGGCTGTCGCCCGTCAGCATGATCACCTGCCAACCCTCTTTTCTCAGTTCGTCCGTCGACGCTTTTGAGGAAGGCTTTAAGGAGTCCGTGATGTCGATCCATCCGGCGAACTGACCATCTAGCGCTACCAGGATGTTGCCACTGTCGTCTTTGGGAAGAACAATTCCGATCTGCTCCATGAGAGTTCTATTGCCCACCGCCACAAGCCGACCCTCCACCATTCCTTGAACACCCTTGCCAGTCTCTGATTGGAACTCCTGTGGCTCTTTTAGAATTAAACCTTTTTCCTTGGCCGAGGCGACAATTGCCGACGCCAGGGGATGCTCACTTTGACGCTCGAGACTGGCGGCCAGGCGTAGGAGTTCGTCATCGCGAAGATCCTTGGTGCGTGCCGACACGCTGACAACTTTCGGCTTGCCTTCAGTCAACGTGCCGGTCTTGTCGAATACAATCGTGTCCACTTTCTCTAGGGTTTCGAGGGCTTCGGCGTTTTTGATGAGAACTCCGGCGTGAGCGCCGCGTCCGGTGCCAACCATGATTGCCATGGGCGTGGCCAGGCCCAGCGCGCACGGACAGGCAATGATGAGCACGGCAACGGCATTGACGATGGCGTGGGCGAAACGGGGTTCGGGACCGAAGATGGCCCAGACAATGAACGTGACAACGGCAATCGCGATGACCACGGGAACGAACCAGGCAGCAACTTTATCGGCAAGACGCTGGATGGGGGCACGGGTGCGCTGCGCCTGGCTGACCATCTGGACGATTTGCGCCAGCATGGTTTCGCTGCCGACGCGCTCGGCACGCATGATGAACGAACCGCTGCCGTTGATTGTGGCGCCGATGAGGCGCGCGCCAGTTCCCTTCTCTGCTGGGATGGATTCGCCGGTGATCATGGATTCATCGACGGAGCTCGAACCTTCGAGCACGATGCCGTCGACGGGGATTTTCTCGCCGGGGCGGACGCGCAGGCGGTCTCCGGGGCGCACCTGCTCCAGCGGAACGTCCCGCTCGCTTCCGTCGTCTCCGTGTTGGGCGATCACGCGCGCCATTTTCGGACTCAAATCGAGGAGCGCGCGAATGGCGCTGGAGGTTTGACTGCGGGCGCGCAGCTCGAGCACCTGGCCGAGCAAGACCAAGGTGACGATGGCGGCTGCGGATTCGAAGTAGACGTCTGGACGGTTGCCCATGCTGCGGAAAGATGCGGGGAAGATTTGCGGGAACAGAGTTGCGATTACGCTGAAAAGATAGGCAACGCCCGTGCCCATGGCAATCAGCGTGAACATGTTGGCGCTGCGATTGACGATGGATGCCCAGCCGCGCTGGAAAAACGGCCAGCCGCACCAGAGAACCACAGGCGTGGCGAAGATCAACTCGAACCACGGCACGATCATGGTCCAGCGGGTGCCGATGTATAGATTGTTCCATTGCAGATCGAGTCCGCCGCCGAAGCCTCGCGGGAAGAACATGCCGGCCATCGCGATCGCCAGCAATGGAACAGTCAAGGCGAGCGCGATCCAGAAGCGGCGTGCCATGTCGCGCAATTCGGGATTGTCTAGCTTGACGGAGACCGTCTGCGGCTCGAGCGTCATGCCACAGATGGGACAACTGCCGGGCTCGGCTCGCACGATCTCCGGATGCATCGGGCAGACATATTCGGTTTGGCTTGCGGCCAGCGCAGGCGATTCGGGGTCGAGCGCCATGCCGCATTTGGGGCAGGGTCCAGGACCGATCTGCCGCACCTCGGAGCACATGGGGCAAACATAGGTCTGCGTATTTTTGACCTGTGTATTTTTGCCGGATACGGGGAAATGATCCGGTGAAGATGTGGTTGACTGGCCCACTGTGGGCATCGTCGCTTTCGAAATGCCACTCAGCCCCCCGAGAGATACCAGTCCTGTCTTCGACGTTGTCATCGCCTTCGGCGGGGATGACAGAATTTTTTCTGGATCCGCCTCAAACTTCGCGAGGCAGCCGGCGCAACAGAAAAAATACTCTTTGCCCTGGTGCGAGGTTTTGTAGGGAGTGTTAGCCGGATTGACATCCATCCCGCAAACGGGATCTTTTTCCCGGGCTTTGGAGTTGGAGACAGACGATGTCGAACTGTGAGCGTCCATTATTTTTTTATTAATAGCCAGATCGCGCTTGGCGGAATCCAGCCATTATTAGATACTCGACAGGTAATCCTAGAATTTTATTTCGCTGGACACACGGGAGATCAAGCGAGGAGAACGCAAATGACCTATCTCGAAGTCGCCTATCGTTACCAGACTCCACCTGGAGAAGCCGAGCTGCGGGCTATTGACGGTGTGCGCGAGGTCTATGGTATTCAACGCATCCAGTTTAACGAGAAGGAACGCACGGTGAAAGTGCAGTTCGACGCCTCGCGATTTAAGGGCGACACTGTAGCCAAGTTGCTGCGGGATGCTGGTATTGACGTGCGGGATCAGCTGACGCTTGCCTAACGAGTCGTCTGCATTGGTTTGTCGTTTGATTTGTCTGCTAAAGATCGGCGGAATGAAGATTGGCGGAAACTGAGAAGGAACCAGACGGCACTCCGCCGGTTTCCCATGCTAAATCCTCATTTGCAGTGAGGACTCTCGGGGGAGGGCCGGAGAAACCGGCGGAGGGCAGCTTGGCAAAAGTCTAAAATGCAAAGGGGCACTTGGAAAGACCTCTGGCCGAAGTATTTTCCCAAATGCCCCGTTGCGCGCCACTTCGTCTTGTCCTAAAGAGATGCATGTCGGATGCCATTGCTAAGGCATTGTCAACACGTAAATAGAACGCAGGCGGCGGGTAGGTTTTGCGCGGAGGCGGAAACTTTTACGCTTACGGACAAAGCCGAGATTTTGGCAGAACTGCCGCTTTCCGCGACCGGCGCGGCATTTGACGCATTTGAAAATGGCGCGCACCGCTAATTTTTAGACGCTGTGGAGGTTTTGCCGACCCTGGCAATGGTTCCAGGTCGGTGAGCGAAGGTTGGTCAGCGTGAGCGGATTCAGCGAAAGGATTGTGTTTCCGTTATAATCCAATCACGCAATTCCACCGGATGCGCCCGTAGCTCAATTGGATAGAGTGCATGGCTACGAACCATGAGGTTGGGAGTTCGATTCTCTCCGGGCGCACCATTAACTTTGGGAATGCTCGGTTCCTCCGAGAACCAAGCTGCCGGGAAACGGTTAGCCCTGTTTCAGCTTAAGCTTGCTCTTATTTTCTTCAAGGAATGCCTTGAGGTCAGGGACAGCGTCCAGTAGCTTGGTCCACTGTTCGTAATAAAGGGTGACGGGGAAACGGCCCAATCCATATACGCTGACGCCGCCCTTCTCGCTGACGCGGAACCCAATAGCGCCAGCTCGTTGTTTCGTCTCCACCTGCTTTTCCAGATCGGCCAGGCGAGCCTTTAATTCCTCGTAAGTCGGTTCTGCCATGGATGCACCTCGAAGAAGTCCTTTTTATCACTTTTATCACCGAGCGACGCATAGTTACATAATTGGTGGGAAAATGGACAACCTTCGCAACCAAGGCTATCCTTTAGGTGAAAAACTTTTACTCTGGCACTCCTGAGCTTGACCGTTGCTACCATCCCCTTCTGCCACAAGCCGTTACGGGATCGTTAGGAGGCTGCAAATGGAAGCGCAAATGCTAAAATATAAGCCAACATAGTCCACACGCGGAATTTGGGAGGAAAAATAATGGCAAAAATAACCTGGAAAAAAGTGCTCGAGAGCGTACCCGTACTGCTGTTATTGGGCTTGCTGGCCGGAGCGGCGGGTGGCTTGGGTATCGGCCTGATTCAGTTGAGAGCCTTGAATTCGGCTGCAAGCGCCAGCTCCGCCGGCAAGTAAAGCAAGATTCCCCCGCACAAAATCCGCAGCGCCACTCGCGAAACTGCTACTTCAGGTACGCTCGCACCAAGCCAATCAGATCTTCCGTCAATTCTTCGCGTGAACCGGGCCCGCGCTCAGGATGCGTAATGTGCAGCCGGATGTGATCTTCGAGGATCTCCGCCATCAGGCTGTTGACCCCGCCTCGAATCGCCGCCAGCAGCATTAGGATATCGGCGCACTCATCGCCCTCGGTCACGGCCCGCTCGACAGCGGTGATTTGCCCGCCCATACGTTTGATCCGGGAAAGCAGCTTCTGTTTCTCTTTGGAGATTTCCGGAAGTTTATCTTTCATAAACTTTTCCTTATCCCTTTTTGAATTTTGCTGCGTTTTTTCTTCTTGACATGTACCATAGGGGGGTATGATATATGATTGGTGGCGGAAACACCAGACCTCCCGCCCCAGAGTATCAAGGGGATGGACGACAACCAGCAGCCGGTATGAGCCTCGAAGTTTGGCGGTTCACTGGAGCTGATAGGACCCGGTATCCTTTAAATTAACTGTAGTTAATAAGCTGTGCTATGCTTACGTTAATTACATGGTTGGAAATGGGAACGGCACAGGCGTTGGGGACGAGAACTGGAGCGCAATCTGCGCTTCAACCATTAGGATCTGCGCTCCAACTCAATCCGCAGGTAGTTGTCTTAAGCCTTCTAAGACACTACCAATTCGCAGGTACTGGGCTAATTCACTTTGATCCCAGTACCAATTCGCATCTGTAACGTTCTATTAACCGATTAAGTTGATACTGCGAAGTTCTATAGATGAGACGGGCCGTGGGGAGAGATGGGAAGACGGAGTCGCAGATCGATTCGGTGGATTATCAGAACACTGCCCGCCGTGCTGTGGCTGATGGCAGCGGTCACGG
>JASHOU010000048.1 GCA_030038475.1 Terriglobales bacterium
AAGCCGGCGCAACCACGCTGAAGCTCTATCACAACAACCATAACGGCACCTTCACCGACGTGACGGCTAAATCCGGACTCGGCATTTCGCTTTTCGGCATGGGAGTCGCCGTTGGCGATTACGACAATGACGGCTTCGACGATATTTTCGTTACCGCCGTAGGCCAGAGCCATCTCTTCCACAACAATGGCAACGGAACCTTCACTGATGTTACGAAATCGGCGGGGCTTTGGGGCCCGAACGAGTTTTCTACCAGCGCCGCCTGGGTCGATTACGATCGCGACGGCAAACTCGATCTCGTCGTCGCCAACTATGTGCAGTGGTCCGAGCGGGGCGACCTTTACTGCACGCTCGATGGCTCGCACAAGTCGTACTGCACGCCAGAATCGTATAAAGGAACGTCGGCGCGGTTGTGGCACAACCTGGGGAACGGCAAGTTCGAAGATGCGACCCAGAAAGCCGGGCTTTACGATCCGACCTCGAAGGGTCTGGGCGTCGCGATTCTCGACTGTAACAACGATGGATGGCCCGATATTCTGATCGCCAATGACACGCAGCCGAACAAACTCTATATCAATAAAAAGAACGGAACCTTTGAAGAGCGCGGCGTTTCTGCCGGCATCGGGTTCAGCGAGGATGGCATTGCCCGCGCGGGCATGGGCGTCGATGCGGCGGATTACGACCGCTCCGGCAGCGCCAGCCTGATCATTACAAATTTTTCCAACCAGATGCTCTCGCTGTATCACAACGAAGGCAATGGCCTGTTTGTGGATGAAGCTCCGCGCTCGGAGGTTGGCCGCGCGACTCTGGTGACGCTCGGCTTCGGCTGTTTCTTTTTTGACTACGACAACGATGGATGGCTCGACATCTTCGTTGCCGACGGACACATCGAAGACCAGATCGAAAGCGTGCAAAAGCGCGTGACCTATGCCGAGCCGCCGCATTTATTCCGCAACTTGGGCAATGGCAAGTTTGAGGAGGTCACGAGCAAAGTTGGGGCAGCGTTTGCCGCTCCAAAAGTGGCGCGGGGCGCGGCATACGCCGACATTGATAACGATGGGACTCTTGAGGTTCTGGTCACGACCAACGGAGGTTCGGCGCATCTTTATTCGAACGAAGGCGTTACAAATCGGAGCTTGCGCGTGAAACTTATCGGCACAAAATCCAACCGCGACGGCATTGGCGCGGTCGTTCGGGTGAATGCGGGAGGCGACAAGCAATGGCAGATGTTGCGCTCGGGCTCGAGTTATTTGTCGTCCAGTGAGCTAGTGCTGACCTTCGGCATGGGATCGAAAGCCAAAGCCGACACAGTGGAAATCGACTGGCCCAGCGGCCAGGTCGACAAGCTTTCGAACATCGCCACGGGGCAGACGGTTACGGTTCAGGAAGCGAAAGGCCAAGTCGCCGCGCGGCAGTATGGCCGAAAATAGCGCGCTCTCGATCAGGTAACCTGCCTTGTTATCGTGCCGTGCGAAGTATGAGGTAAACCGTCGCGGCCCTTTCGGAGTATCCCTCGAACATTGGAACTATTCTGGAGCAACTCTGCGGTTGCTTCGTTTCCAATACAGATATTCCGGCACGCCAATCAAAACAATAGTTGCGCCCCAGAATGCCTCGGTAGGCCGCGTGACAATGGTGTTGAGCGTCCACGCAACGCCGACCAGAACGTAAATCGCGGGTAGCCACGGGTAGCCGGCGCAGCGATAGGGACGCGAAACATCGGGCCGCTTCCAGCGCAGGATGAACAACCCGATCACGGTGAGCGTGTACGAAAGCACCATGCCAAAAATTACGTAGGTGTAAAGCTGATCGTAGCGCCCGCTGAGGGTGAGCACTCCGGCCCAAACTCCCTGGCCGATGAGACTGAAGGCGGGTGTGCGCCACCGGGGATGAATCACGGCCATGCGGCGGAAGAATACGCCGTCCTGCGCCATAGCGAGATAGACGCGCGAACCCGAAAGCGTGCACGCAGCCGCCGCGCTGAAGCACGAGATTGCGATCATCGCCGACAGCCAGATTGCAGCGCCTGGTGAAAACAGCACGAGCGCGGCGTCGTGGACAATGGTTTCATGCTTGGCGATTTCGCTGAGTGGCAGCGCGTAAACGTAGGTCAAATTCATGGCAAGATAAATCGCGCCCACGGCGAGCACGCCCAAAACCATGGCCAACGGCACATTGCGGCGCGGGTCTTTGACTTCTCCGGCGACCCAGGTGATGTAAACCCAGCCGTCATAAGCCCAGAAGACAGCAATCAAGCCGACGCCCATGGCAGACACCAAGTGCGCCGGGCTCAGCCCCATGCTTAACCCGCCCGGCGCTTGCGCGCTGAAGTTCGACCAATGCCCTTTGCCGATGGCGAATCCAAGAACGACGAACGCCGCCATGGCGATGAACTTGGTCCAGGTCGAGATATTCTGCAGCAGCGCGCCCCAGCGCAATCCATAAACGTTGACGAAAGTGAGGACGGCGATCAACAGCAGTCCGACCGCGTGGGCGCGCGTGAAAACAATCGTGAATATGGCCTCGACAGCATGACCATGTTCGACCATTGGGTAGGGCAAGCTGATGTTGGTTAGCACATGCTGCTGCGACATGAAGGGAAGAATGTTCCCCATATAAGCTGCGGACGCGACCGAAAGCGCCGCGATGGTGCCGCCATTGGAGACGGTGAACAACATCCAGCCGTAGAGAAATGCGACCAGGTCGCCGTAGGCTTCGCGGAGATAGATATATTGCCCACCGGAGTCGGGAAACATCGAGCCGAGCTCGGCGAACGCGACGCAGGCGCAGAGCGAAATCGCTCCGCCCAGCACCCATACGAGGAAAAACAGAGTCGGATTCGGCAACGGGCCGGCAATGTCTTTGGCCGTGAGAAAAATCGAAGAGCCGATGATGCCACTCACGAGCAGCAGCACGGAGTCGAGCAGACTCAGCCCGCGGACCAGACTCGGCTTTGGCTCAGATGTTTCAGCTTCGGCAGGCAGAGTTAATGGAGTGGTGTTCATCATCCCATTCCGAGCTCATCGGGCGACTCGAGAGGCGTTCCGCAGCGCCGGCAGATGACAGCCGAGCAGTCGCCACAGGTGAGCGGGTCGGTGACTTCCGCCGCGCAAACAGGGCAGTAGAGCACGACCGCCGGCTTCTTCGCTTCCGGCGCCGTTTTGGAAGCGGGTTCCATGAGCACGAAACTGTAACACAATTTACTGGGAGTATTGACTCACTTCATTCCGACTTGCGCAGAATCAGGTCGCCTTGAGGCGGCGGCAATGAGACCGGAAATTGCCACACTTTGTCTTTCATCCAGAGACTGATAATAAAATCCTCACGCTCTTTCCAAGGCCCAATCCACTTGTTGCTGGTGGAGAAAAAAACCCAACCATGCGCTTCGGGATTGCCTGGGCTCAGTATCACCTCGGTGGGTTCGAGGCCTTGCGTACTGACAAACTCGATAAACTCAGCCGCAACCTTTTCGTATTCGCGCAGCATCGCCGTTTGTTCATCTTTGATGTTGGGATCTTTCTTAATCTTGCGCTCGGTTTGGAAGACTTTGGTGTCGATATCGTTCTGCAATCGATTGGAGAGATCGGTGGGATCCTCGTACGGCTCGATCACGTCGTGATGGCGAACAAAGTCGATGCGCACGTCCGCGGGAAATTCGAACTTGCCCTGACCGGTATAAGTCACGCTTACATAGGTGCCGAGCAGGCGATAGAAGCGGTGCTTGCTCTTAGCCAGTTCTTGGGAATCGAGAATCAGAACTATGGTCAAATCGCTTCCGATCATGGTCCAGCGATAATGGCCATCGTCGGTGGCTTCAAACGTGCAGCAGGGATTGCCAGAGGTCCAGCGCACGGTGGGCAATTCTTTTTTCCTGGAAGCATCACTGGGGATCGGAGCGAGAATTGCGCAGAAAAAAAACGCGTAAAACAGAGTCGCACAGGCTCGCCACGCAAGTTTTTTCCATCGAAAGCAAAAAACCGCCATAAATGCAGAGTGTATAGCCTACGCGCCGGTCGCGTCTCGATCCTCCGATGCGGTATCGACGCAGCATCGAGTGTATTATCTACCGCAACCATGAAACCTGCCAGATTCGGAATTGCTATCCTTTCGCTCCTGTTCGTTTTGCTGAACATGATTTTGCTGAACATGGCAGCCATCGCGCAAGACCGCGTGGCGGCGGCGCTTGATTCATTGCCATCGATCCGGAAGATCGATCAGGTTGCTATCTCACCTGATGGAACGAAGCTTGTCTACATCGTAGAAGGTGAGCTCTGGGTAACAGCCGTCACGGGTGGGACTCCACAACCCATCGCAGTTGAGCAGAAAACAGCACGGGATATTACTTGGTCTGCCGACAGCCGGCGTCTGGCGTGGTTAACCGATTTGCCGGGAGACAAACCCGCGTCGCAGCTATGGGCTGCGTCAGCCGATGGCCGCAATCCCGTGAAAGTTGCCGATTTGAAAGGCTACGCGCAAGCGCCACTGTATTCGCCCGACGGCGCACGCCTCGCCGTACTTTTCATCGAGGATATGCCGCGCATCGCCGGGCCGCTGCAACCGATAACGCCGCTGGCGGGGGTGGTGGGTGAGAAGATCTTTGAGCAACGAATCGCGGTCATCGACCTGGCGACGAAAACGCTGACCCAAGTCACCCCGCCGGAGGTTTATGTCTATGAATACGACTGGATGCCGAACTCAAAGAGTTGGGCAGCGATTGCGGCCCACGGATCGGGTGACAACAACTGGTGGATCGCGCGGCTTTACAGCGTCGATGCGGAAAATGGGAATATGCGCGAAATCTACAAGCCAAAGTGGCAGATCACGGAGCCGCACGTGTCTCCCGATGGAAAGTCGATCGCCTTCATCGAAGGATTAATGAGCGATGCAGGGGTCACAGGAGGAGATGTTTACGTTGTTTCGACGACTGGCGGAGGTGCGCGCAATCTGACGGCGGGCATGAAGGCGTCGCCGTCGTCATTGGCATGGACTGGATCTGACCGCATCGGCATCGTGGCGAATGTAGACGGTAACTCCGGATACGCCTCGATTACAACAGCGGGCTACGGAGATTCATCGACCTGGAACGGCTGGACGGGCAGGGAACTGATTGCCACGACCACGGACGCCTCGGGGCCGTCGGCTTCGTTCTCGCGAGATGGCTCGGTGAGCGCGGTGGTGCGTCAGGCGGCGAGCACGGCGCCCGAAGTGTGGACAGGGCCGATGGGTGAGTGGAAACAGATCACGCACGTGAATAGTGATGTTAAGGCCACTTGGGGCGAAAGTCGCAATGTGCACTGGGTGAGTGGAGATATATCCGTTGAGGGCTGGCTGATGCTGCCCAAAGACTACGATCCCGCGAAGAAGTATCCGTTGATCGTCAGCGTGCACGGAGGTCCTTCTTCGGCCTGCATGTCGAAATGGCAGGCGGGCAACATGGGCAGCATGGCGGCGGCATCGCTGCTCGGTTGGTTCGTGCTCTGTCCCAATCCGCGCGGCAGTTATGGACAAGGAGAAGCCTTCACACAAGCGAATATCAAGGATTTTGGAGACGGCGATTATCGCGACATCATGGCTGGTGTCGACGCAATGATCAAACAGTATCCGATCGATGCCAGCTGGGTTGGAATCCGCGGGCACAGCTACGGCGGGTACATGACCATGTGGATGGAGACGCAGACCGCTCGATTCGCGGCTGCGGTTGCAGGCGCGGGACTCTCGGATTGGCAGAGCTACTACGGCCTGAATGATATTGACGAGTGGATGATTCCATTCTTTGGCGCGTCGGTGTATGACGATCCCGCGGTATACGAGAAGTCGGATCCGATTCGCTTCGTCAAGAATGTGAAGACGCCGACGCTGATCCTGGTGGGCGACCGCGATGGCGAAGTGCCCATGGAACAGTCCATCGAGTGGTACCACGCCCTTGAAACGATGGAGGTTCCCACGGAGATGGTTGTTTACCCCGACGAAGGGCATGTTTTCTACAAGCCCGCCGATGCGCGCGATTACAGCCAGCGCATGCTGCAGTGGTTCGAAGAATGGTTCGCGAAGGTAAAGAATTAATCTTCTCTGATCGTGAGTGCCGAAGATTCTTCGTAACTCGTTCCTGCGGTACTTCCCGATGATTTGACCGGTATTGCAGCCGCGTTGAGCTTATCAGTGTGCTGGCGGGAATCGACTTTCCACAAAATCTTCTTGACACCATTATCGAACGGATGTACAAGTCTTGTTGCAAAAGAGAACGAGCGCTCGCTTTGGTTTTCTGATTTTAGTCCGGGTTCAATGTCGAACCGAAACAGGCACAACGTAGATGCCCAGGCTCCTTCACGGCACCATCGAGAAAAACAAGCTCAAAATTGAGCGGGCCGCTCTGCACCTGTTCACCAGAAAGGGCTTCCATGGCACCACCGTCCGCGAAATCGCGAAGAAGGCGGGCGTGTCGATGGGCAAGCTCTACATCTACTACGACACCAAGGAAGACATCTTCATCGACCTGGTTCATGACCTCGGCAGAAAGATGGAGATTATTCGCCAAAAAGAGCTCATGCCGCTGATGGAATCGCTCGATCCCGATTCGCTGCGCAAGTTAGCTAAAGCGATCGGACGGGTGGTTTCCGAAAATCTGGACTACTGGCGTCTGATGTACATCGATGTCGTCGAATTTCGACACAAACATTTCATTCACAGCTTTCGTGAAATTGCCGGGGGCCTTCGCATGTATGCCAACTCGGTGATCCGCAAGTCCAAGGTAGCTTTTCCGCCCGGCGTGGATCCCTCCCTGGCCTACACCGCCATTTACCTGCAATTTTTCACCTACTTCCTGGCAGAGGAACTTTTTGGAGCAAGACGACACCTCGGTATGAGTGACGACGAGGCCATCGAGCAACTCGTTCTTCTTTACACCGGAGGACGCAGAATTTCAGGGCGGTGACTCTCGCTTGTGGGGCAGAGAGAACTGAGCAAAGGAGAGGAACAAATGAAACTACGGTCGGCTGTCGCATTGGTCGTGCTAGCGGAATTCTGCTTGATTGCCGGTATGGCATGGGCGCAATCTCCCACCACGGGACAGATCACAGGAGTGGTGAAGGATCCGAGCGGCGCGGTGGTCAGTGGTGCAAAGATCACGTTGACCAGCGCCGCAGGAGTACAGCGTGAGATCGCCAGCGATGCGGCTGGCCATTTTGCTTTCGCGCTCCTGCCACCGGGCACCTACCGTCTGGAAACGGAAAAGGCGGGATTCAGCACGGTTACGACGGAAGGGGTGGGGGTCCGCATTACGGAAACCACCAGCCTCGAGATCCAGCTGCAAGTGGCCGCGCAAAAGGCGGTGGTTGAGGTCCAGGTCCAGCCGCCGCTGGTAGAAACCGAGAGTGCAGCTCACGGCACGGTCATTCAACAGGAGCAAATCCGCCAGCTTCCGCTGCCCACCCGAAACTTCCAGCAACTGCTAGCGCTGACGCCGGGAACCTCAGGTCCGGTGCAGAACTCGGCGGAGTTAGGCCGAGGCGCCGCGCCCATTTACGTCGACGGCAATCGTGCCACGTCGAATTCGGTGGTCATCAACGGCGCCGACGCGAATTCCATCGGCACAGGCTCGTTGCCCAACCTGGCCGTGCCGGCCACTGATTCGTTGCAGGAATTCATCGTGCAAACCAGCCAGTATGACGCGTCGCAGGGCCGTGTTGCCGGCGGAATCGTGGCCGCGGTAACGAAATCCGGCACCAACAACTTTCATGGAAATCTCTACGAGTTTTTCCGCAACGAC